>JBKKBA010000496.1:0-3302 GCA_046714275.1 Actinomycetota bacterium | reverse complement strand
CTGATGAACATGTACCTCCGCGACTGCGCCGAGACTGCGCGCCGACCGCATTGGCTGGGGTCGTTTCGAGGGCGGGCCAACTCGGCGTCACGGCGGACGACCGGTGGGCGCCGCTGAACGCCAGTCGATGGCCGCGATGAAGATGGAGGTGCGGCCCTATGAGGAGGCCGGATGTCGAAGCCGTTGACGGTTGAGCAGGTGATGACGATGCTCGGCCAGACGCCGCCATGCATCGCCGACGCTGTCGCCCATGCGGCGACGGGGCGAATGCGGGTCAATCCGACTCCCGATGAGTGGTCCGCTATCGAGGTTCTAGCTCACCTCCGGGCATGTGCCGACATCTGGGGCGGGTGCATCGACGCGATCCTTGCCGAAGACGAACCAACGATCCGAGCCGTCAACCCCCGCCGCTGGATCCAGAGCACCGATTACATAACCCAGGATTTCCGGGACTCGTTGCGTGCCTTTACGGCGCAGCGTGTCGATCTGCTGGTCGTTCTTAAGCCGTTGGTGCCGGGGGACTGGTCTCGCAGCGCGACTATCACGGGCGCCGGGAAGCCTCTCGATCGGACCGTGTTCGACTATGCCCAGCGCCTCGCGCGCCATGAGCAGTCGCACATCAAGCAGATCCGTCGCACGGTGGAGGCCATCCGTCGGAGCGATCCTCCCGCGCGCGGCGCGCGCGTCGCCCTCCGAAACCGGTGGGTCGATGAACCGCTTCGGACTCCTGACGCGATCAAGGGTCCGTCGGTGTCGAACGTCTCTCGCCTGGACGTCTGACATAAGTAGTGACATAATTAAGTCATGCAACGCACAAGTTTCGTCGCCGATGACGGCGTTCTCGACCGGCTCCGGAAGGAAGCGGGGGAACGGGGCGTATCCCTGGCTCACGTCATTCGGGAAGCGCTTGAGGAGAAGGCATCCCGATACCGGCCGGCTCCCACCTGCCTGGGAGTCGCCGCATCGAAGGGACGGGGTGTGAAGGCGCGGGATATGACCGAGCGAGCCCCGGCCCGAACGTGGCGCTGATCCTGGATACCGGCGTCGTCTACGCGGTGCTCGATCGCAGCGACCCCGACCACGAGCCCTGCCGGCGCCTGGTTGAAGAGGCAACCGAGCCTCTGGTAATTCCTTCTCCGGTGCTTCCTGAAGTCGATTACTTTGCATCCCAGCAGCTCGGACCGAAGGCGATGACGGCGCTCATTCGCGACATCCGGTCTGGAGCGTTCACGGTTGAAGATGTTCAAGCACCCGACTACGAACGCGTGGTGGAGATCCTGGACCGGTATGCCGACGCCAGCGTTGGGTTCGTCGATGCTGCGGTGCTTGCGGTTGTCGAGCGACTGGATGAGCGAAAGCTGGCATCGCTCGACCGGCGCCACTTCTCCCTTCTGCGGCCCCGGCACGTCAGGGCATTGAGATTGCTGCCCTAAACGCCAACGAGTTCACCTTCATGTCGAATCTGGAATCAATGAAGATCTCCTCCCCAAGGTTGGTATTGCTATGCGGGCTGCCGGGCTCTGGTAAGACGACGCTCGCGCGCCGGCTGGCAGATGAAATCCCTGCGCTGCGTCTGTGCGGTGACGAGTGGATGGCGCAGCTCGGCTTCGACTTCTTCGACGAGACTGCGAGAGACAGGATCGAGATCCTGTTCTGGCAGCTTGCTCAGGACTTGTTGCGACTTGGACAGAGCGTGATCTTGGAATCTGGGTTCTGGCTGCGCGCTGATCGTGACGAGAAGCGCCTCGGCGCGCGGGGGATCGGCGTCGCGGTGGAGCTGCACTACCTTGACGTGCCGATCGATGAGCGGTGGAGCCGGATCGAGACCCGTAACGCGGAGTGTGCTTATGGCGCCGTGCCGATCACCCGCGAGCAGCTCGAACACTGGGCGGGGCTCTTCGAAGCGCCGGGTCGCGCCGAACGTGACCTATTCGACGATCCGGCATAATCAAGTCGATGACGGCGCCCAGCTTCGGCATCTACGTTCACATCCCGTTCTGCGTGACCGTCTGCCCGTACTGCGACTTCAACGTCTACACCGGGCTTGAGCACACCGCGGGCGCCTACGTCGATGCGATGCTTGTAGAAGCGCGCGCGCGCCGCGACACCGACGGCCCCTTTCCCCCGGCCGGGTCGATTTTCCTGGGCGGCGGCACGCCGACGTTGCTGGACTCCGCGCTTGTGGCTCGTCTTCTTGCTGGGTTGCGCGACGTATTCACCGTGGACGATGACGCCGAGGTGACGATCGAGGCGAACCCCGAGAACGTCACCGTCGATCTTTTGAGTGCGCTGCGCGACGCCGGCGTCAACCGCGTATCGCTGGGCGTTCAGAGCTTCGCCCCGCACGTGCTTGCGACGCTCGGCCGCGCGCACTCACCCCAGACGGCGGTCACCGCCGTCGGTAGCGCCCGGCGTGCCGGCTTCGACAACATCAGCATCGACGTGATCTTCGGCGCTCCCGGCGAGACGCAGGACGATTGGGCGGCCACGCTCCAACAAGCGCTGGCGCTTAAACCCGAACACATCTCGTGCTACGGGCTGATGATCGAGCAAGGAACCGCATTTGGAACCGCCGTCGCCGCCGGCCGGATGAGCGAGCCCGACGAGGACGAGCAAGCGGCAAAGTACGAGCTTGCCTGCGATGTGATCGATCTTCCTCACTACGAGATCTCGAATTGGGGGTTCAAGCCCAGCCGTCACAACTTGGTGTACTGGACGCAAGGCGACTACGTCGGGCTGGGCGCCGGCGCGCATTCGCATCGCGAGGGGATCCGGTCCTGGAATCACAAGCGGCCCGCGACCTACATGGAGCACGCCGCCGATCCGACGGCCGGGTCCGAAGCGCTGACGGATGCGCAGCGCGCCGACGAGTGGCTTCAGCTTCACCTTCGGTTGCTGGAGGGCGTAGATCTGCAGGAAGCCTCGCGGCAGATGAGCCGGGATCTGAGACCGGCGGCCGAAGAACTCAAAGCGGCGGGACTCGCCGGGATCCACGACGGGCGGCTGATCCTCACGCGCCGCGGCCTGCTGGTCGAAAATCAGGTCGCGCTCAGCCTGATGGATGCGCCGAGCGTCGCAAACGTCGCGCCGACCGGGCAATAAGGGTAGTTACATCCCCGATGCGTAGCACTCGGCACAGTCGAGTGCTAACCTCGACCCCGGTTCAGAAAGACCCGCGCAGGCGGTCCCAACAAGAGCCCAACCATCAACCACTGGAGACATTTCAAGATGAGCGAGTCGCTGGGCGACCGGCAGGGACGCATCCTGGTGGCGATCGTGCAGGAGTACATCCGCACGGCCGA
>JBKKBA010000495.1:0-2560 GCA_046714275.1 Actinomycetota bacterium | reverse complement strand
CTACGCAGGCTTGAGCTTGTCGCCCAGATATCCGAGCAGATCCGCGATCGGGATTCGCTCTTGCTGCATGGTGTCGCGGTCCCGGATTGTGACAGCCTTATCGTCGAGCGAATCGAAGTCGACGGTCACGCAATACGGCGTACCGATCTCGTCTTGGCGGCGGTAACGCCGGCCGATCGATCCCGCGTCGTCGTAGTCGATGACCCAGTTGTCGCGCAGCGACGCCGCGACTTCCTTGGCCGTCGGCACCAGCTTTTCGTTGCGCGACAGCGGCAGAACCGCGACCTTGATTGGCGCCAAGTCACGATGCAGTTTCAGAACGGTTCGCTTCTCCATCTTGCCCCCCGAGGTGGGAGCTTCGTCTTCGTTGTACGCGTCGATTAGGAAAGCCAGTGTCGCGCGGTCCGCGCCGGCCGCCGGCTCGATCACGTACGGCGTGAAGCGTTCGTTGGTCTCTTGGTCGAAGTAAGAAAGATCCTGGCCCGAGAACTGCGAGTGACGCTTCAGGTCAAAGTCCGTGCGGTTCGCGATGCCTTCCAGCTCGCCCCATTCGGTAAACGGGAACCGATACTCAATGTCGACCGTTCGTTTGGAGTAGTGGGACATCTCGTCGGCTTCGTGCTCGCGCAGGCGCAGGTTGGTGTCGTTCAGGCCGTAGCGCGTGTACCAGCCGAGCCGCTCGTCGATCCAGTACTGATGCCACTGCTCGTCGCTTCCGGGCTTGCAGAAGAACTCCATCTCCATCTGCTCAAACTCGCGCGTCCGGTAGATGAAGTTGCCGGGCGTGATCTCGTTGCGGAAGCTCTTGCCGACTTGCGCGATCCCAAACGGAATCTTGCGACGCGTCGTCATCTGGACCTGCTGGAAGTTCACGAAGATGCCCTGCGCGGTTTCGGGGCGGAGCCACACGGCAGCCGTGGCGTCTTCGACCGGGCCCATAAAGGTCTTGAACATCAAGTTGAAGTTCCGAGGATCGGTGAACTGCTTGTTGCCGCAGTTCGGACAGGCGCCGGTCAGATGGTCGGCGCGAAACCGCTGGTGGCAGCCCAGGCATTCGACCAGCGGGTCGCTGAAGGTCTCGACGTGACCCGACGCCTCCCAGGTCTTGGGGTGCATCAAGATGGCGGCGTCCAGGCCGACGACGTCGTCGCGAAGCTGCACCATCCACCGCCACCACGCGTTCTTGACGTTGCGCTTTAGCTCAACGCCGATCGGGCCGTAATCCCACGTGGAGCGCAAGCCCCCGTAGATCTCGGAAGACGCGAAGATAAAGCCCCTGCGCTTGCAGAGGTTGACGATGGTATCCATGGTCCGCGGCATAGGCGCGCAATCATAGCGAAGCCCGCCCAGGAAGATCGGAATCTGAGCCGGCCGGCGCGCGTGCCTAACTAATACGTGGTGCCTAACCTTCGACCCAGGACTCAGTACACGACAGCGTAGGGTATAGCGTGCAGAACCTACAACTCGATCACATAGTCGCCCAGATTGCCCACCCCGGAAGGGGTGAAATCTAGGCCGGGCTCACACGGCTGCTTCTTCGGTGAACGCCGTCTGCACGTAGCCGCCGATCCCCTTCATCATGCTGGTGAACTCCATCGGCAAGACGAACTTGGTGGACGGCGAATCGCCCAGGGCCTTCAGCGCCTCTAGGTACTGGATGCCCATGGTCTTCGCGTCCACAACGCTGGCCGCTTCGTAGATCTGCCGCAGCGCCAGCGCAAAGCCTTCCGCGCGCAAGATCGATGCCTGCCGCTCGCCTTCGGCCTGAAGGATGTTGGCCTGCTTCTCTCCGGTGGCCACCGTGATCGCAGCTTCGCGCGAACCGTCGGCTTCCAGGACCACCGCGCGCCGCGTGCGCTCGGCCGACATCTGGCGGGTCATGGCTTCCTGCACGGCCGGGGGCGGGATGACCTCGCGGATCTCGACGTTGGTGACCTTGACGCCCCAGCGCTCGGTGATCTCGTCCAGCTTGGCCCGAAGCATCTGGTTGATGTGGTCGCGCTTGGCCAAGACGTCGTCCAGCGACATGTCACCGACGATCGAGCGCAACGTCGTCGATGCCACGTTCTGGGCCGCGCCGGCAAAGTTGTTGATCTGGGTGACGCTCATTGCCGCATCGACCACCTTCGAGAACACGATGAAATCGATCGAGATGGGGGCGTTGTCCTTTGTGATCGAGGTCTGGTGCGGGATATCCAGGTAGAACTCGCGCATGTCCACCCACACCGGCTTGTCGATGATCGGAATCAGGAAGGTCAGACCAGGGCCCCGCAAACCGACCATGCGCCCCAGCCGGAAGAGCACGATCCTTTTGTATTCCGGCACGATCTTGATCGACGCCGGAAGAATGACCAGCAGAAAAATGCCGGCGATAGCGCCGACCACGATCCATGTCGTCATGTCGTTCCCCCCGTGGGTTCCGTGACACCTTCGGGTCCCGGCGTGACCGGCTCGACGACCAACGTCAAGCCCTTCATCCGAATCACCCTCACCGCCAGTCCGGCCGGGATCGCTCCCGACTCCGACTCGGCCGTCCATTCTTCGCCGGCAGCGTAGACGA
>JBKKBA010000494.1:0-5560 GCA_046714275.1 Actinomycetota bacterium | reverse complement strand
CCCCCGGACCCCTGCAGAAACGTCGGCCGGGATCCGCGACCTCCCACACCTGGCTCCCCATGTAGGAGTTGTGCCAAGGCCGGCCCCTACGCCTGTTCGACGCTGCCTATTCTTTGCGCAGATCCAGTTGTCCTTCGTACGGCCCGCGTCCCGTCAGGCAGGCGGCGCCGCATCGTGCGGCCAGTTCCACGGCCTGCTCGATCGACAAGCCCTGCGCCAGTCCGACCATCAGTCCGCCGGTAAAAGAATCACCGCAGCCGTAGGCATCAAGGACCGGGCCCGGCAACGGCGCCGCGGGGAACGTCTGCGGCTCCCCGCCGTCCACCGAGTAGCTGCCTCCCGCGGCGCCCCTGGTGCGCACGACGATGCGCGGCGGTGGATCCAAGTCGCCCGGGTCGTATCGCTCATCCCCGTCGGCGTCGCTGCCGACCAGAACATCCACCAACACCCCGCCGTCACGCAGGACGCTCATGGCCCGCGGCGTCGCGACCAAGATGCCGGCACGGCGCGCATGGTGCAGCGCAAGCGCATCACCCGCCGTGAAGTAGACGGCGTCGGCTTGCTCGATCTCAGCCCACGGCAAGGCATCGGACCCGGCGGGACCCAGCAGCTCGCCCATGACGGCAATTGTGCGCTCACCCGCATCGTCAACGAACGTGACGGCGCGCCGGCTGGGAGCTTCGCGCGTGGCGGCTTCGACGCGCACCCCCATCGCGGTCAGCGCGGCGATCGTTCGAGGTGCGTAGTCGTCCCCCCCGACGGCCGTGTAGAACGTTGTTTCGCCGGCCAGTCTTGCGCACTGAACGGCAGCGACGGCTCCGCCGCCACCCGGCTCCTGCCACGAATCCACCGCATGCACGATCTCACCCGCATCGGGCACGCGCCGCACTCGCAGGAAGTCAATCCACTCGGTATGTCCGACGACGGCAAGACGCATAGGGCCGGCTACGGTCGCGGCGCCGGCGGCCACGGCCGTCCGTCCAGGGACTTGTTGAACGCAAGGCCGATGTCGCTGTAGCCCTCGCGGCGGTAGAAGTCGTGCGCCCGCGTGCGCCAGGTTGCCGACTCCAGTGAAATGCCCCAGCACCCGTGTTCCCGCGCCAACTCTTCGGCTCGAGCCACAAGCGCGGCGCCGGCGCCCCGGCTGCGGGAATCACCCGCGACGATCAGGTCCGGGATCCACGCCTGCGGCTCCAGAAAGTTCAGCCGTTGCCGGAACTCGACATCGCAGACCCCGACGATGAGGTCGTCTTCAATCGCGACCAGCAGCGCCGTCTTCGGCCGCGCCAGATACCGCACGAACGCCGCCCGATGCTCGGCCTCGCCCGGCTCGCCCACCACGGCGGGCCGGCCCAGCTCCGCAAGCAACTCGGCGACGCGCGGCCAGTCCTCCGCAACGGCTTCCCGGACCCGAACCATGGCCGGCATGATCGCATACCGGAAAGAAGGAACCTTCCGTCGGGGCGGCGAATAGACCCGAAATGAAACGTCATCGCTTCCTGATCGCCGCGCTGGCCTGGGCCGCCGCATTCGCAACCACGCTTCCCTCCACAGCGCTCCCGTCGCCCCTTGGCTACTCGGGCCCCTCGGTCGGCCTGGAGATCCAGAAGACGGGTGTCCCGCTGGAAGTCGAGATCACGGTCAACGCCGGAGATCCCGACGGGGCGATCTCGTCGATGGAGGTCTGTCTGGCGAATGAATGCACATCGGAAGCGTTCCCTGCTCCCGATGCGGTCCAGCAGCTCCAGCGATGCATCGAAGGGGACTTCCGCACGATGACCGTGCGCCGCCGAGCCCCCGACTTCGGCATCTTTACGATCACGGCAAAAGCCACGGCTGGAGGTTGTCCCGTCATCGGAGCCGACCAGACCGCCGTGGCGGAGAAGATCGTGGCCTTTCCCCCACCCGCTGCCCCCATCCCCTGCGCGGACACAGGTTCCCCGACACCCACCGAAACCGGAGTCACCGACGGCGTCATCCACCTGGGAGCGACGGCCGCCATGTCGGGTCCCATCACCGGATCGACGGCTGCGGCGGCTCGCGGAATTGTTGCGGCAATCGGTCGCATCAACGACGCCGGGGGGGTCTGCGGACGGACCTTGCAACTCACAGCCTACGATGACGGATTCGACGCTCAGCAAGGCCGCATCAAGATCCAGCAGCTCATCTCGGACGGAGTCTTTGCGCTGGTCGGAATGCCGTCGTGGCCGGGATTGCAGGCAGCCATCGAAGCCGGTGATATCGACGCGGCCGGAATCCCTGTGGTCGGCACAACGGGCGAAACCGCGGCCGAACTCAATCATCCGCTCGTCTGGCCGGTGGGCGCGGGCCGGAACTCGTTCGCTTACGCGGCCGTAAAGCAGGCTTACGACAATGGAGCGCGAACGTTCGCCGTCGTGTGGGACGACCTTGTGGGCTCAGGCGTTCTCGCCGCAATGCGCACAACGATCGCCGGGCTGGCCGGAGCAACGCTTGCCGCAGAGCGTCGCGTCTCTATCAGCGAGCCCAACTACGACTCCGTGATCAACGACGTTCGCCGGCAGTGCGGCGATCAGATGTGCGACGCCGTTGTTTTGGCGATCGACACAATGGGCGCCGTCAAGTTTTCGCACGCATCCGAGCAACAAGGGATTCGAGCGCCGGCGACCGCCTTGACACCTGCGGCGTTCAACCGGCTGTTCGAAAGGAACTGTGGCGACTGTCGCGACTTCTACGGCTGGACGGCGTTCCATCCTCCCATCGGCGACGCGCCCCCGGCGGTTGCGGAGTATCACGCAGTCCTCCAAAGCCTCGACCCCACGGCCGACGCCACCAACCCCTACACGGAAGCCGCCTATGCCGGCACGATGGTTGCCGCGATCGCGATGGGCCGGGCCGGGACAAACCTGACCCGGGCGGGCTTGAAGGCGGTCCTCGACTCGCAGAGCTTCGACATCGGATTGACGGCGGCTCCGCTGTCGTGGAACGGCACGCGACAAGCCAATCGCTCCCTGCGCTCCTACCAATCGGTGACCGTCGACGGAAACTTCAGCGGATGGCGCAGCACCGGCGACTGGATCACTCAGCCGTAGTTCGCCGATGCAACGATCTTGACGCATGTGCTCCACATGTGACATGCTCAGCACATGTCCAAGATGATTCAGGTCAGGAACGTCCCGGACCGGCTGCACCGTGAACTCACCAGGCGAGCCAAAGCGCGCGGACAGGCGCTGACCGATTACCTCCAGGACCTGCTGGAGCGGGAAGTGGCCAGGCCACCCGTCGCCGAGGTCTTGGATCGAATCGAGGCCAGGAAACCCGTGAAACTTGGTCGCCGGGCCTCCGAACTCATCCGTGAAGAGCGGGCCGGCCGGGAGGCTTCCTGAGGGTCATCGTCACCGACGCCTCGGCGTTGCTCGAATACCTGCTTGGCACCGACGGGGCAGGCCCCGTGAGGGACATCGTCCGGCTTCCAGACGTCGATCTGAACATCCCGGCGCTCTGTGACATCGAGGTGGTTTCTGGGCTCCGCCGTGCGCTGCTCCGAAAGGCTCTGTCCGATCGCCGGGCGGCCGAAGCTCTGCAGGATTACCGGGATCTTCCGCTCAGCAGACACGGCCACCAGTCCCTTCTTGATCGCATCATCACGCTCCGAGCGAATTTCTCGGCATACGACGCGACCTACGTCGCGCTTGCCGAGCAGATGGGCGCCGAGTTCCTCACCGCCGACGAGCGGCTGGACCGGGCGGTCCGGGCTCACACCGCAGTCCCGATGACACCGTAATCGCAGCCGGCCGAATGGGTTTGGGTGGACGAAAAGCCGGTGCTAGGATTCGCCGCGCGCGGACCCAACGCGCCGAAATCGCGGACTCCAAGGAGGAAAACAGGCGTGCAGTTGCCCGGCAAGATGACGCTCTACCGGGGCGGTTCGGGACAGTGGTCTTGGGCCGTCCACCGCATCAGCGGCATCGCCATCTTCCTGTTCCTGCTGGCGCACATCCTGGACACCGCGCTGGTCGGATTCGGGCCGGAGTTCTACAACCGCGTCGTGAAGGTCTACCACCATCCGGTCATCCGCCTTCTGGAGATCGGGCTGGCCGCCATGGTCCTGTTCCACGCGCTGAACGGCCTTCGGGTGATCGCGATCGACTTCTTCCCCCGCCTGGCCGACCGGCAGGAAGAGCTGTTCAAGTTCGTGATGGGTCTGTACCTGATCCTGATGGCGCCCACGCTGTACTTCATGGGCAAAGGCTTCGTCGAGTCCTTCTGATGACGACGACCGTGCCCGCTCGATCCCGTCCGGCCCACGGCGCCGCGCGTCCCGCCAACGGCTCCCGCTGGGAGCTGTACACCTGGTACTTCATGCGCCTGTCGGGATCGTGCTGGTGTTTCTGGTGCTCGGTCATTTCACGATCGTTCACCTGATCGATACCGGCGTGGATCGCGTGGACTTCGCGTTCGTGTCCGGCCGCTGGTCCAGCCCCTTCTGGCAGAGCTACGACGCCGCGATGCTGGTGCTGGGCCTGATGCACGGCGCCAACGGCATGCGCGTCATCATCGACGACTACGTGCGTCCCGCTCGCAGGACCGCCATCAAGGCGGTGCTGTTCACCGCCTTCGCCTCGATGCTGGTGCTGGGCTTGTTGATCATCGTGTCGTTCGACCCGACACGAGGCACGTCGGCCGTCATCGATGGGCTCCGGGGCCGATGACGCAGATCCACGAGTTCGACGCGGTCATCATCGGCGCCGGCGGCGCCGGGATGCGGGCTGCCCTGGAAACCTCGCAGCACGTGCGCACCGCGGTGATCACCAAGCTGTATCCAACCCGCTCGCATACCGGCGCCGCGCAGGGCGGTATGTGCGCCGCGCTGGCCAATGTCGAGGAAGACAACTGGGAATGGCACGTCTACGACACGATCAAGGGCGGCGACTTCCTGGTGGACCAGGACGCAGCAGAGATCATGTGCAAGGAAGCCATCGACGCCGTGCTGCAACTGGAGCGCTGGGGATTGCCGTTCAACCGGACGGCCGACGGCAAGATCGACCAGCGGCGCTTTGGCGGCCACACCGCCGACCACGGCAAGGCGCCGGTCAAGCGGGCCTGCTACGCGGCCGACCGGACCGGCCACATGATCCTTCAGACGCTGTACCAGCAGTGCGTCAAGCAAGATGTCCAGTTCTTCAACGAGTTCTACGCGCTGGATCTGATCATGTCGGGCGACCGCGTCGCCGGCGTCGTCGCCTACGAGCTGGCAACCGGAGAGTTGCACGTCTTCCGGTGCAAGACCGCACTGTTCGCTTCGGGCGGCTACGGCAAGGTCTTCAAGGTGACGTCCAACGCACATGCGCTGACCGGCGACGGCTGCGGCATCGTGCTGCGCAGCGGCTTGCCGCTGCAGGACATGGAGTTCTACCAGTTCCATCCAACGGGCATCTACGGAATCGGCATCTTGCTGTCGGAGGCGGCGCGCGGCGAGGGCGGCATCCTCAAGAACTCCACCGGCGAGCGATTCATGGAGCGCTACGCGCCGACGATCAAAGACCTGGCGCCGCGCGACATGGTCAGCCGGGCGATCTAC
>JBKKBA010000493.1:0-7736 GCA_046714275.1 Actinomycetota bacterium | reverse complement strand
GTCTTGCCATGATCGATATGACCGATCGTGCCGATGTTCACGTGCGGCTTGGTGCGTTCGAACTTCTGCTTGGCCATCTGGTCCTCCCCGCGCTGTTCGGCGCGATGTCGTCAGCTTCCGGCTCGCGCCTGCGCGCGATGCCTGGTAGCGGGGGGCGGGATCGAACCGCCGACACTGCGATTATGAGCCGCATGCTCTACCACTGAGCTACCCCGCCTTGCGGTCTGCGGCCACCCGGCCGTGAGGGGCCACGATATCCGGGTGGGAGCATGCCCCTCAACCTGATATCCGCTATCCGCGCCGCTACGCACGGATCAACTTGGAAGATGGAGCTGGCGAGGGGAATCGAACCCCTGACCCCGGCCTTACCATGGCCGTGCTCTGCCGTCTGAGCTACGCCAGCACAAGCGCGCATTGTAGCGCTTGACTCACCGTCGCGGCCGGTCGCGGATGTAGGGAGTGGTGCGAGCCAGACACTGGAAACCGAGTCGCTCCAGGATGGGGCGACTTTCGCCGGAGGCATCCACGTGCAGATAGCGGTAACCGCGTGCGACGGCCAGGTCGGCGCGGTACGAAACCATCGCTCGGTAGATGCCCCGGCCGCGCCACTCGACCCGGGTCCCTCCGCCCCACAGGCTGGCAAACTGCCCCTGCGATGGGAACTCCACGCGGGCCGCGCAGACGGCCCGCTCTGCGTCCATCGCAAGCACGAGCGTCTGGGACAACGGGTCGTTCTGGATCTGCCACAGTAGTTGCGCGCGGAAACGCGAGTGATCGGTCCCGAACACATCCTCGTGAACGTCAACCATCAGGGCGACCCCCGCGGGATCGGATACCTGGACGATGCGAATCCCCGGGGGCGGGTCGGAGCGCGGCAGCCCGGCGACCTCGGCGACCATGACCGATTCGTCTTCGTCGGGTTTGAATCCGGCGGCCACCAAGCGCTGCTCCAAGTCGGCCGGTCGGTCGTAGTCGTAGTACTTCCACTCAAACGATTGTCCCAGGGCGCCGAAGTACTCCACTTCGTGCGCGATCGCCGCGTCCGCGGTCGACTCATCAAGGTCCGACCAGCCGACGGCAAACCAGCCCCCATCGTCCAGTCCAACGGTGCGCACGATGTGTGGGTCGACCTCGATGCGCACGCCGGGACGCTGCCTGGGTTCGCGCCTCATCTGCTGGTCGAACTGTTGAAGTAATGGCTTCATCGCAACAGGATGCCTGATTTCCAGAGCTTTTGAGCGGAGTTCCTCTTCGGGTTGCGAGCCAGTAGGGCGCTGGATCGAGAGGCTTGTACCCTTTACCGCTATAGGGTTGCTTTGCTAGTATATGGGTTGATCTGAAAGCGGCGGCACCGCGTCGAGCATGCCGCCGATCGTTAGAGGGGGGCTGCATATGTTGATTCGCCGACGTTCTTATCGACCCATCGTTTTCCTTGCACTACTCGCCTCTTTGGCGCTTCCCGTTCGGGATTCCGTGGCCGTCGAACCGGACCCTTGCTCGGCGGGAAGTACCGACCCGTCGTGTGCGACTGCGGCGTTGAATGCCTCGTCATGCACCGCCATCGGCGTCCATACGCGTGGCCTGCTCCCGAACACAACCTCGCGGAGCAACGCCAACTCGCCGGCGGGTCCGGCCCACGATGAAAAGCACGCAGTGAGCCAAGATCTGGGCTTCGTAAAAGCCTCCGCCGTCAACTCGTCTTGCGATGCGAGCGGCTCTCCGCTCCCGAACGCGATGGGCTCCGCGGACGTTGCCGCGTATGCGGTGGACCTGACATCGCTCGGCGTGCCGGTTCAGGTGTCGGGCGACCTGCTGCGCGGCTCCGCGTCGTCGTCCACAACGACCGGACTCAGAGAGGCAACACTGACCTCGATCGTTGCGGGCGTCGCCGGAGTTCCCCTCGCCCTCAACCCGGCAGCCGGGCCGAACACAGTCGTCCCGCTCGGCTCGTTCGGCTACCTTGCGCTCAACGAGCAGTGGAGCAGCGGTGGAGACTGTCGGCGCGACACGAACATCGCACTCCGTATCAAGATCAACAGCCCGTCATTGGAGATCCGCATCGGCTGGGTTTCAACGATGGCCTGCAAGCAGTCGTCCACCGTGACGACGCAGACGATTCCCGCCGGCACCCTGCCGCCCGGGACCTCGGTGACCGACTCCGCAACCGTCTCCGGCGCCGGTCCGACGCCGACCGGCTCAGTCACGTTCTTCCTCTGCACTCCCTCGCAGGTGACGGCGGCGGGCTGCCCCACCGGCACACAGGTAGGCACGCTGAAGACATTGGGCGCCGGGGGTACCGCGCTCTCTGATGCGTCTTCGGCAACGACCGGGTTGGGAGAATACTGCTGGCGCGCCGAGTATTCAGGCGACGCCTTCTACGCACGATCCAGCCACACGAACCGGACAACCGAATGCTTCCGCATCGAGCGTCAGCCGGTGCAGATCACGTCGCTATCGCAACCCACGGGTGGTGGGGTCGTTCCCGGTTCCCTGGTGACCGATACAGCGACCGTCACGGGTGCTGGACCGGTTCCGACCGGCTCGGTGCGCTTCTTCCTGTGTCTTCCGCCCACGGTCACCGCGAACGGCGGAGATTGCGGGGCCGGCGGCTTGCTCAAGTCCACGAAGGCGCTGGTCGGCGGCTCGGCAACGTCGGCGCCGTCGGGCGACACCTTCGCCATCGGCACCCACTGCTGGCGGGCCGAGTACCTGGGCGACGGCTACTACCTACCAGCAAATCATACGAACTCGACGACCGAATGCTTCACAACGGTCATGCAGGCGCCTCAGATTCGCACCGACTCTCGTCCCACAGGTCCGGGCGTTGCCCCGGGAACCTCGGCGGTCGATGACGTCGTGGTGAGCGGCCCAAGCTCGATCCCGAGCGGTACCGTCACGTTCTTCCTCTGCACCCCGGCACAGGTCACGCCGGCCGGATGTCCGTCGGGCGGCACACAGGTCGGGGTTGCAAAGACGTTGAGCGCCACGGGCACGGCGACGTCGGACTCCTCGACGGGGTTCGTCGATACCAAGCCGGAAGGCACGTACTGCTGGCGCGTGGCGTACGCGGGCAACGCGGTCTACGTCCCAGGAGTCCACACGAACGCGACGACCGAATGCTTCACGGTCGCAAAGAAGACCTCGGCAATGACGACCGACTCGACGCCGACCGGCGCGAACATTCCTCCCGGAACACCGTCGACCGACAAGGCGACCGTCACCGGATCTGGTCCAGTTCCGAGCGGTACCGTGACTTTCTACCTGTGCCGTCCGTACGAGATCACGGCTGCGGGCTGTCCGCTAGGCGGCACCCAGGCTGGTCCGGCCGGGATGCTCGTCGGCGGCATCGCCACCTCGGAGCCCTCGACCGCCTATGTGGACACGAAACCAGAAGGCAAGTACTGCTGGAGAGCCGAGTATTCGGGCGACTTTTTCTATCTGCCCGTGACGCACACGAACGCGAGCACGGAATGCTTCACGATCGAGCGTCAGATGTCGACGACGGCGACGACATCGACGCCGACCGGCGGCAACGTGCCGCCAGGAACGGCGGCGACGGACAAGGCGACCGTGACGGGTGGCGGTCCCGTGCCGACGGGACGGATAACCTTCTTCCTGTGCCGGCCGGTCGAACTGGAGCACACGGTGTGTGCGGTGGGCGGTACGCAAGTCGGCGCTGCCAAGACGCTCGCGGGCGGCTCGGCCACGTCGGATCCGTCGACGGGCTTCGTTGATACACGACCCGAAGGAACGTACTGCTGGCGAGCCGACTACAGCGGCGACACCTACTACGCGCCGTCCTCACATTCGAACGAGACGACCGAATGCTTCACCGTCGTGCGGCAGCCTTCCACGACGGCGACGACTTCGACGCCGACCGGCGGTAACGTGCCGCCCGGAACGGCGGCGACCGACAAAGCGACGGTCACGGGCGGCGGTCCCGTGCCCACCGGCACTGTGACGTTCTTCCTCTGTAAGCCGGCCGAAGTGACGGCCACCGGATGTCCGTCGGGAGGCGTGCAAGTCGGCGTGAGCAAGACGCTCGCCGGCGGCAGCGCAACATCCGATCCGTCAACCGGCTTCGTAGACACTCGACCCGAGGGCACGTACTGCTGGCGAGCCGCATACAACGGGGACACCTACTACACGCCGTCGACGGACACGAACGCGACGACCGAATGCTTCACCGTTGCCAAGCAGACGGCCGGGATGTCGACGACGTCCAACCCGACGGGCGGCGGGATCAACCCCGGCGTCTCGGCGAGCGACTCGGCGACCTTGACGGGTGGCGGCCCCGTGCCGACCGGCACGCTGACGTTCTTCCTGTGCAAGCCGGGCGAGTCGACGGCCGGCGGCTGCACACTGGGCACGCAGATCGGAGCGATCAAGACGGTTACGGTGACCGGAAACGCGTCCTCCGATCCGACGACGAATACCGGGTTCGTCGGGCTGTTCTGCTGGCGAGCCGTGTACTCCGGCGACTTCTACTACGCGACGGCGACCCACACGAACGGAACGACGGAATGCTTCACGACCGTAAAGCAGACGCCCGCCGTGACGACGACGGCCAGCCCGTCCTCGGTCGACCATCCGGCGACTGTGACCGATCTTGCGACGGTCTCGCCGGTGGCGCCGCTGCCGACGCCGACCGGCACGGTCCGCTTCTTCGTCTGCTTCCCGGCAGAGGTGACGGCGGCTGGATGCCCGGCCGGTGGCTTTGCGTGGCAGACGCTCGCGCTCAACGGGGCGGGACAGACCACGTCAGGCTGGCCGACGATTTCGACCGACCCACCGGGCAAGTACTGCTGGCGCGCCGAATACTCGGGTGACGGCAACTACACCGCCCGCACTCACACGAACGCGACGACGGAATGCTTCGTCCTTCGCGCCACGCCGGGCGTCACAACGACCGCAAGCCCGTCCTCGGTCGACCATCCGGCGACCGTCACCGACCTGGCGACCGTCTCCCAGGCGGCCGGGCTTCCTATGCCGACCGGCACGGTCCGCTTCTTCGTCTGCTTCCCGGCCGACGTGACGGCGGCCGGATGCCCGTCCGGCGGCTTCGCGTGGCAGACGCTCGCGCTAAACGGGGCGGGGCAGACCACGTCAAGCTGGCCGACGATTGCGAGTGACCCGCCGGGCAAGTACTGCTGGCGAGCCGAATACTTGGGCGACTCGAACTACAAGCCGACGACGCATACGAACGCGACCACTGAGTGCTTCATCCTTCGCGGGTTCGCGAACATGAGCACGACATCGCAACCGCAAGGCGCGAACTCAGTCCACGTCAACACGACGGCGAAAGACGTCGCGACGGTGAGCGCCGCGGGCGGCCTGCCGGCCCCGACCGGCCAGGTTCGGTTCTTCCTCTGCGGGCCGACCGCGTCCCCGGCGTCGTGCACGACGGGCGGCGTCCTGGTCGGAGCGACCAAGACCCTGTCGGGGGGGAGCGCCACATCGGATAACTACCTCGCGAACTCCGGGGTGAACCAGTGGTTCTGCTGGCGAGCCGAATACCTGGGAGATACGAACTATCGCCCAACGTCTCATTCCAACAGCACGAGCGAATGCTTCCAAGTTTGGGAGCTGGTCTAAGAGGGGGCTCTGCAAGGGTCGCAATCACTACCCACCGCTGGATGAAGACGCGATCCTTGCAGCCATGCAGCAGTGGTAGCGCAGGCTTTGTTACCAACAGCCCTGCTCCCGTGGCGCGACGAGCAGGACGTGTCCCTAGCTCCATGTAGTCTCCCCCACGGCCGGCAAGAAGCCACGGCCGGATCGTAAGGAGATGACATGAAGATCGACATCAACACGTTGACAGAGGCGGAGCTAATCGATCTCAACAACCGGATTGTCGAACGCTTACGCCTGATCCAGCAGATGCACACGCATCTTGAGATGATGGAGTTCCGTATCGGCGATCGCGTCGAGTTCCGGCCCGAGGGACGACCGTTGATCCTCGGGATGGTGACGCGCTACAACAAGAGGACCGTGACGATCTTCACGGACCAGGGCCAGCGATGGAATGTCTCCCCGCGTCTGCTTCGCCGCGCGACCGAAGAGCACCCGGACGCAAGCGCTCCGAACGTGCTCCGTCTACCGCGGGGATAGATCACGGCGGCAGGACGCTGCAGTGGCCCGAACGGGACGCGAACCCCAGAGCCGAGCAACGGTGGATGCGCTCTACTCAGCGTTACTCCGCTCGCCTCTTGGATCAGCCTGCAGACTCGCGGTCTCGGAGCCAGCCTTGGAGCGATCGGTGAGACTCGCCGGAGGGAAGGCCGGCGAGGATCCCCTCGACGCTTACGTCCTCATCAAGGCGCGGCCAGTGGATCCCGGCGCCCTCGCCGACGAGGCGGAAATCCAATCGTTCCTCCGGCGTCCCATGCACCAGTCTCGGATACCAGGCAAGGGGGGCGGTGACGGTCCGCCCGTCAACCAGATCGACGATAAGGGAATCGCCTGTGATCGCGACGGACGACGCACGGGGGGCGCGCATCTCACGCTCCGAAGAACTCATTCCACCTTTCCATCAGCAGATCCGTAGACTCCTAACCAGTTCCTCGATTCGACGAAGTTCCGCTCGGCTGAATCCACCGCTACCTTGGAGTCTAACGGGCTCGGCCCAGAACTTCGCAACCATTCTCTCCCGCTCGACATGGACGTGCGGGGACTCACTCTGGTCCCCCGAGTAGAAGAACACTCGGTAGGGACCGCTCCGGAGGATGGTCGGCGCCCGCGAGCCTACTGTCGGGGACCGACTGGATCATTGCGCAATTTGGTGGCCTTAACAGGTACTTGTTCAAATCCCACCGTAGCCGAGCGCCTGGAACGGCTTGAACAGGGTGGGGGTCAACGAGGATCTGAGCGATAGGCCATTCGTCGATGAAGAACTGCAGCAACTCGAACTGTCTTTCCCGAATCGCGGATCTGGTAGACCATCCGATACGACCCGACGCGATACGACCGCAGGCCCTCGAACCTTCCTCGCAGACGCTTTCCGGCCTCAGGATCACCTTCGAGCACCGTGGTTGCATCCAAGACCGCCTCGGCGACGCGAACGTCGAGCTCGTTAACCTGAGACCGCGCCGCGCGCGAGAAGACGACGCGCGCCACGGCTACTTCCTACGCGCCTTCTTCTTGCGCTTCTCCAGGTCCGACTTGAGGTCATTCACAGTCGCGGTCCGTCCCGCCTTGAAGTCGGCGAGTCCGCGTTGGATGGCTCGCACAGCGGCCGGATCTGAGAGGATCTCCGCCGTCTCCTCGAGTCCCTCATACTCGTCGATCGGGACGATCGCAGCCGCCGGGCGCCCACGCCTGGTAACGATGACGTGTTCGCGCCTATCGGCGACCTCGTCGAGCAACTCGGCGAGCTCTGCTCTAAGCTCCTTCACCGGTACCGTCTTGGCCATGTGGCAAGGGTACATCTGAGCGTACACTTCGTCAATCGTTGTTATCGGCGACTGCGCGCTTTGCGGCGTCGAAGCAAGCTCTGGAGATCGGCGCTGGGAAGTGAGTGCAGCAAAGCAGTCCATGCGCCCCCGCGTCGTTGTTGGCCCACAGAGTTCGACCGGCGACCGGAGCGATCCAAGAAGCGATTGAAGCGTCTGGAGGTTTGAACCACGCACTTTTCCTCGTCTTCGTCCGCCAGGCCGAATAGTGGCCTCATGCAGCGACAATCGGCCGCTTGACAGACGACAGTGGGCGGGAGAGGGTTCGAACCTCTGAAGGCTGAG
>JBKKBA010000492.1:0-5512 GCA_046714275.1 Actinomycetota bacterium | reverse complement strand
AGAACATCACGCCCCTTCTTCAGCGCCGCCTGTTGCTCGGCGGCCGACTGCACGCGGAACAGGATGTGCCGAACGCGCACTTCCCGGAAGCGCGCGCCGTCACCGTACGCGTTGCGAATCTCGACGTCGGCCACCTTCGTCGCGGCGGCAAGCTGCTTCTGGATCGCCTCAACGACCAGCCGCAGCTTGATGCGGGGCTTCACGGTGTCGATGGTGATTCCCTGTTGCTGCAGGGCGTTGTTGAACTCTTCTTCGCTGGGGAACTGTCCGCGAATATCTTTGAAGCGCGCCTCGACCGTGGCGTCGGGAACATCGATCTTCCGGGACTTAGCCTCGGTTTCGATGAGCCGGTCCTGGATCATCTGGGCAAGCTCGCGACGTTGCGCTTCCAGCCGCTGCTCCGGGGTCGCCCGGCCATCCTTGGGCAGCGACGCTCCGACTCGCCGATCCAGCTCCTCCTGCGGAATCGTCTTGCCGTCCACGACGGCGGCGGCGGCGCGCAGGTAGCGCCCGCAGCCGGTTGCCGTCAGCGCCAGGGCGGCTGCCATCACCAGCAAGACGGCTCGGCTTCGCACGGTGGTTGCGGGGGTCACGGCAGGAGTCACGGGGCGAGGATATCGCGGACGGCCGTGTGGAGCCACGTAGCCGGATCTTCGTGCGGGGGGACGGGCAGAATCAGGGTGTAGGTGTTGGTCTTGTAGAGCGAGTTCGGGAACAGCCGGCGGACGCGAACCTGCTCGGATTCGGCCAGCACGAATGGCTCCAGCCGGGCCTTGCCCCCCGTGACCGTGACGCTCCGGACGCCGCGCAGGCCGACATCGATCTTCATCGCCGCGATCGCCAGCAGAGTCTCGGCCTGCGGCGGCAGCGCTCCGTACCGGTCGGTCAGCTCGGCGCGGACATCGGTCAACGAGTCGTGCGTGGTGGATTCGGCCACCCGGCGGTAGACCTCCAGACGCAAGCCTTCTCGCGGGATCCAGGCCTCGGGCAGGTGCGCGTCAACCGGCATGTCCACCTTGACGTCCGGGCGGGGTTCGGGGCGCTTACCGCGCACCTCGTCAACGGCCTCGGCCAGCATCTTGACGTACAAATCAAAGCCGACCGTCTGGATGTGCCCGTGCTGCTGACCGCCCAGAAGGTTCCCGGCGCCGCGAATCTCCAGATCGCGCAGCGCGATCTGCAAGCCCGACCCCAGGTCGGTGAACTGGCTGATCGCCGACAGTCGCGAATGCGACGCCTCGGTCAAGGATCGCTCGGGCGGGAAGAAGAAGTAGGCATAGGCGCGTTCGCGCGCGCGACCGACGCGACCGCGAAGCTGGTAGAGCTGCGCCAGGCCCAGCTCATGCGCACGGTCCACGATCAGCGTGTTCACCGTCGGGATGTCCAAGCCGCTTTCGATGATTGTCGTGCAAACCAGCACATTGTATTCGCGATCCCAGAAGTCCAGCATCACCTTCTCAAGCTGGCGCTCACCCATCTGTCCGTGCGCCACAGCGATTCGTGCCTCGGGCACGACCGTGCGGATCATCGACGTGGAGCGTTCGATGTCCTGCACCCTGTTGTGAACGAAGAACGTTTGCCCTTCGCGAAGCATCTCGCGGCGAATCGCGCTGGCAATCGTCGCGTCGTCGAAGGGTCCCACGAAGGTGAGTACCGGGTGGCGGTCCTCGGGCGGCGTGTCGATCACCGAAAGATCGCGAATCCCCGACATCGACATCTCAAGCGTCCGGGGGATCGGCGTCGCCGTCATCGTCAGCACGTCGATGTTGGTCTTCAGCTTCTTGATGGCTTCCTTGTGCGCTACCCCGAACCGCTGCTCTTCGTCGATGACCAGCAGGCCCAGGTCGCCGAACACGATCGAGGTGTTCAGGATCGCATGTGTGCCGATGACGATGTCCACCTTTCCAACGGCGATGTCGTCCACGATCCGCCTTTGTTCGGCGGTCGTGACGAACCGCGACAGCGTGGCAACGCGGACGGGGAAGGGGGCGAAGCGCTCCGAGAAGGTCGAGTAATGCTGCTGCGCCAGCAGCGTCGTGGGGACCAGGATGGCGACCTGCTTGCCGTCGGCGACCGCCTTGAAGGCGGCACGGATGGCGATCTCGGTCTTGCCGAAGCCAACGTCGCCACAGATCAGCCGGTCCATCGGCGCGGGGCGCTCCATGTCGGCCTTGACGTCTTCGATCGCGGAGAGCTGGTCGCGCGTCTCCATGTAGGGAAAGGCATCCTCCAACTCGCGCTGCCACGGCGTGTCCAGCCCGAACGCATGACCGGTCACACTCGCGCGAGCGGAGTACAGCTTCACCAGCTCGTCGGCCATGTCGCGGACGGCCTTGCGAACGCGCGACTTCTGTTTGTCCCATTCCTTGCCGCCCAGGCGATGAAGCTTCGGCGGGTCCCCGCCCACGTATTTGGAAACCAGGTCCAACTGGTCGGCGGGAACATAGAGCGTGTCCCCTTCGGCGTACTCCAGCACCAGGTAGTCGGTCTTGCCGGTGCCGATCTCGCGCGTGACCATGCCGGCATAGCGGCCGACGCCGTGGATCGCATGGACCACCAGGGCGCCGGCTTCCAGCTCCAGCGTGATGATGCTGCGGCGCTGCGTCTTTGGCTCGCGATGGAGACGGCGCTTGCCGAACAGGTCGCGCTCCCCCACCACGGCGATCTGCAACTCGTCGGAGATGAATCCTTCGTCGATCGCCGCGACGGCCACGGCTCCGCGCGCCAGGGGAAGATCCCCGCCGTCGTAGCGCGGCAGGAACAAGTCCTGATTGGCAAGGATCTCGCGGATGCGATCCGCGGAGCCGTGCGACTCGGCCGTCACGACCACGCGGTAGCCCCGCTGAAGGTAGGACTGGCACGCCGCGGCAACGCCGGGCACGTCGCGCTGCTCCCACGCTTTCGCGTCCAGCATCGCCGCATCGCTTCGGAAGGGCGTCATCGCCGCTCGGGGCGCAGGGCCCAGAGCCCGGTCCAGCTCCGCATAGCGCGCGTCGGCCGGTTGCGTGGCTCCCTCGCCGGCCGCCGCCCACATCGTCTCGCGCATCGCCTCGACCTCGGCAATCATCTCGGCGGCGCGATCCGCTGTTCGCTTTGGCTCGACAACGACCGTGACGGTGCCGGCGGGAAGCAGCTCACGCAGGACGGGAGCGTCGGCGTAGAGGACCTCCAGCATTGCCTCCATGCCTTCGAACGTGATCGCGTCGGCGATGCGGTTCAGCTCCGGACGCAAAGACTCGTAGCGCGGCTCTTGCATCGCGGCGACCGCGCGGCCGCGCGCGTCGTCGGTCAGCAGCATCTCCCGGCACGGGAAGGCACACAGGCGATCGACGTCGCGAAGGCTTCGCTGCGATGACACGGCGAACTCGCGTAACTCGCTGACGTCGTCGCCCCAGAAGTCGATGCGCACCGGATGATCGGCGGTCGCCGGGAAGACATCCAGCAGCCCGCCGCGCACCGCGAACTCGCCGCGGCGCTGCACCAAGTCCACCCGCTCGTACTGATACAGGCTGAGCATCCGAGCCAGTTGCTCGGGGTCGGCCATCGCGCCTTTGGTAACGATGATCGGATTGATGCGCTCCAGCCCGGGAACCATGTGCTGGATCGCGGCGCGAACCGGAGCAACGATGATCTTCGGCGGGATGCCGTCGTCGGGCGGTACGCGAAGCCGCCACAGAGCTTCCAGGCGACGGCCGACGGTCTCGGCTCGGGGCGACAGCCGTTCGTGGGGCAGTGTCTCCCAGGCGGGGAACAGCACGCCGCATCCGGCGCGCCACGCGTTCAGCTCTGCGGCCAATCGCTCCGCATCGCGCGACGACGCCGTGATCGCAAGCACCGGGGGCCGGGTGCCGTCCAGCGTCCACGCGGCCAGCACCATCGACCTGGCAGAGTCCGCGACGGTCAGCTCGCCGGCGGAGGAAAGCGCATCCAGCGCCTGGCCAATCTGCGGCAAGGCGCGAAGCGCTTTCAGGACGGGACTAAGATCCATGGCAAGCCGAACAAGCCCCGGATTGCCTGACCCGGGGCGTGCCGCGAGTGTAGCAACCGGTGGCGGGTGGGAAGATCGCGATCAGTCGCGGGTGTTGACGCGATTCATGGCTCGATCGGCGCCGTCGTCGATGATCGACTCCACGGCGTCGGCAGCCTCTTCGATCAGGACGCCGGCCTCTATCTCTTCGCGCTTGGAGAACGCGTCCAGCACATGGTCGGCGGCTTCCTTGCTGCCGGGCGGCCGCCCCACGCCGATGCGGATGCGAACGAACTCGTTGGTGCCCAGCGATTGAATGAGCGACCGCAGTCCGTTGTGGCCGGCGTGCCCGCCGCCGATCTTGACTCGAAGATCGCCGAAGGGGATGTCGATCTCGTCGTGAAGGACGACGATCCGGCCGGGCGGGACCTTGAAGTACGTGGCCAGCGGTCCGATCGAGCGTCCCGACAGGTTCATGAACGTGGTCGGCTTGGCCAGAACGACGCGCGCTTCGCCGCGGCGCGCTTCGGCAACCTGCGCCGAATGCTTGCCGCGCTTGAACCGTGCGTCCAGCCGGGCGGCCAGCACGTCGGCCGCGCGAAAGCCGACGTTATGCCGCGTGCGCTCGTATTCGGGACCGGGATTGCCCAAGCCTGCGACCAGCCAGACATCGCCGCCTTCGGGCGGGCGCTCCCGGCGAAACCGCATTGATCAATGCCGAATGCGCAGGGCTAACCCTTGTCCTTGTCGCCGCCGCCGCCACCCTCGGCAGGCGCGGGAGTGCCGCCGGCCGCGGGCACTGCCGCTTCGGCGCCCTCTGCGGGAACGCCTTCGGCTGCCGCGATGTCGGGCTGGTCCAGCTCGGCCTCGACCTTCAGGACCTGCGGGATCGCGATGGTGACGACCGGCTCGTCGGGGTCGGTCAGCATCGTGACGCCCTCGGGAAGAACCAGGTCGGCGACGCGCAGATGATCGTGCAGCGCCATGCCGGAGATATCGACGTCCACGCGCTCGGGCACCGAACCGGGAAGGCACGACACGTGAACCGACCAGATGTGGTGCTCCAGCACGCCGCCTTCGCGCATGCCGGGAGCGTCGCCAACAACGTGGATCGGGATGTCCACCTCGATCGCGGTGTTCCGGTCTACCTTGACGAAATCGACGTGCTTGATGTTGCCGCGGATCGGGTCGCGCTGCAGCTCGCGCGCCAGGGTCAGGAAGGTTTCGTCGCCGACGACCAGGTCCACCAGCACGTTCAGACCGGCGTCGGTCATCAGGGCGTGTGCCAGTTGCCGGCTATCGATCGCGACGGCGGTCGCGGATCCACCGGCTCCGTACACAATGCCGGGCACCTTGCCGGCCGCGCGCAACTTGCGGGCGACGCCTTTGCCGGTGCCTTCGCGAACCTCAGCCTGAAGCGTAATCTCCACGGTGCTGCACCCCCGGGTCGGAACGTGTCGAGTCGGAAAGTCGAAAGTGTATCAGCGAGCACGGAACCCCCGCGAAACCCGGACGAAAAGGAACTACCAGGGACCGGCCTTCAGC
>JBKKBA010000491.1:0-6075 GCA_046714275.1 Actinomycetota bacterium | reverse complement strand
ACACAGTGGCGGGGCAAGATCGGACGGTGGTGAGCGAACCGGACACAAAGGAAGTGGAAGATGACACACCCCAGCGAAGACCTTATTCGCCGCTTCTACAGCGCTCGAGCCGAAGGCGACCGCCGGGAGGTGCGCTCCCTTCTGGCTCCGGGCGTGAAATGGCACGATCCGTATCCGCCTCCCCACGGCGGCGACCTAGTGGGCGTAGACGCCGTCCTGGGCGATGTGTTCGATGCGGCCGACGCGATCACGGGGGGCACCACGCAATTGTGGCTGCACGATGTCGTGGCCAACGACCGTCATGCCGTCGCCCTGGTTCATTGGTCGGTCGAGATCCGCGGGCGAAAGATGGAGTCCAAGGAGATCGCGGTATTCCACATCGAATCGGGCTGCATCGAGGAGGTCTGGTTCTACCCCGAGGACCGAGAGGCCGCGGCCGCGTTCTTCGGCGCCTAGCCTGCGACGCCGGTCAGCCGAAGGGTGCTTCCGGGCAGGATCGTCGTTGCTTGTGGCTCGACATCGGGCTTGAAGGTTGGGAAGTCCACGGTTGAAATCGTCACGCCGATCCGGCTTCCGGCCGGGAACACATGTGAGTTTGGCCACAGCGCAAAGGTCGCGTTGCCGTCGGCGGGAGTCTGGTCGGACAGGCATCCTCGCCACACCAGCGAGCGCTTGCCCGACGGATCCACGTCGAAGACCTTCACGTTGAACTGCGCGACGTTCGTCGCGGTGGTGGCATAGAGCAGGCTCACCTGCGGAGCGCCGGTCGCTTCCAGTGGCTCGGCTAGAGGATCTGTGACCGACGTGAGCGTGTCGAGCGGGTTGGCGCCGTCGGGAATGTTGGAGACGAGCGGTCCCGCACGGTTGGAAAGGATCGGATCGGTGGACAGGTTCGCCGACGCCAGGGTGTTGACGATCATCCCGCCGGCCAGCGGGATGGTCTTTTCCCCGGGGATCGGCCACTGCTTCGCGGTCTTGTGCGTCCAGCCGCCGCCGGGGATGCGCTGCGCGTAATCCACGCGAGGTCGGACTCCGCTTGCATAGCCGTGGTCGATGCCCAGCAGGAACTCTTCGAACCATTCAACCATGGCCTGTTCCTTGCCGGCTTCGTCGGGCAGGTAGGTCTCGGGCACTTCGTGACCGCCCGATGCGAACCACAGGTGCGTCGGGATGCCGCGCGACTGAAGGCCGGCAAGGATCTCCAGCCCGTGATCGGCCGGGAACAGCGCGTCCTCCCACGAGTTGCTCCAGAAGACCGGCACGTTCAAACCGGTGTCGTAGGTGGTGCCCGGCTGGGCGACGACGTGCGCGGCCGGTGAATGATCGAACGCGTCTTGGGTCGTCGATCGAACCTTGACCCCGCCGGTCGCAAGGTCCACGAACGGAATGGGAACGTCTTCGGTATCGCTGTACCACGTGGCACCCCAGCGCGTCGCGATGGTGTCGTCGGTGCGTGCGGCAGTCGTCTTGTAGGCCAGAGCGAAGATGCCGGTGGCAAACGAGAACTTGAAGCAATCGTTCGGATTCAGCGCACGGTTCAGATCGTCGAAGGTGTTGCCGACGGCGACGGCCTTGACGCGGGAGTCGGCCATCGCCGGCAGCAGCGATTCGCCGCCACCCTGCGAGTAGCCCCACGCGCCGACGATGTTGTCGTCCACCAGATCGAACCGCTGCGTTGCCCAGTCCACCATCGCCGAGAAATCCTGCGTCGTCCGCTCGCCGAAGAAGTCGAACAAACCTTCGGAGTTGCCGTGGCCGCGATGCGAGTAGGTGAGCAACGCGAAGCGGCCGGTTTCGACGGCCTTCAATCCGTAGGTGACGTCGTAGGAGCTGTCCTTGTTCGAGCCCCCGCCGTGCTGGCGAACCAGCAGCGGGACCGGAGCGTCGATGCCGGCCGGGATGTACAGCGACGCGTCCAACCGGACTCCGTCGCTCATCGCGACCATCTCGTCGTAGCGCACGTAGTGCGGCAGCGGGTGGGTCGCGCGTGCAGGGACCGTGGCGAAAGAAGCGGCAAGCAGCACCAAGATCATCAAACGTCGGGACAAGGGGACACCTCCGAAAGAAGAGTTCGCCGGGCGAGCGGGGTCATCCTGCCTACGAGGGGCTTTGATCGGTTGGGAAGTCGCTGGGTATTTCTTCGACGGGGAGGGTGGGTGTGAAGTCGGCGTCGGCCGGTTGAGCGACCGATGTGGCTTCCAGGCGCGTGACTCCTTCTTCGGCGGTCAGCAGATACGCCAGCGCGATGCCGGTTTCCTTGTCCAGGCACTGCTCAAAGCCTTCGGGCGCGAAGTCGGGTTTCCAGGCGGCGCAGATCGTGGTGCGGCCGGCGATCTTGCGCTCCCCTTGCGCGCTGAAGCCCGGAAGGTCCGGACGGGAAGCGAACGCGTCGAATGCTTCGGTCAGCGGTCCCAGGAACGCGGCTCCTGCCGCCCCGGCGGCGGCGCCCAGACCGGGCAGACGGAAGCACGCGTCCCGGCTGCACGCGATGAAATCGCCGGCCTGCGTGGCGATCAGCAAGGTGTCGTCGGTGCCATCGTTCAGGCGAAACGATCGCCGGGGAGGATCCTGTGCTACGACCAGGTCGGAAGAGATCTCTGCGTCTTCCGTCACTCGATAGACCACCTTCATCTTCGCGGCGGCGCCTTTACGGCCCAGATCCCGGAACGCGACGCTGTCACGGGTGGAAGCTTCAGTCGGCGCAGCTTTCGGCGGAGGCCGGTCGCCGCCGCATGCGGACAGCACCAGCAGTGTCAGTGTTGCCCAAGCGGAGAGCCGTCTCACGTGCGGTTGACCGCCATCGGATATGGAACCAACCCGATCGAGGCATCCGCGCCGTGGATCTCAAGCGCCGCGGCAACGGCCTGCTCCACGGTGTCGAACGCCTGGAAGCCGGCATGGCGCACAATGCCGGGATCTTCGGCGCCGGCGACGAAGACGCGCCCGGCGTGGCGCAACCGCTTCAGCGGATACAGCGCCATGATGCCGTGCACGGGATGGAAGCCGTTGTGGAAGCGGTAGCGGTCGATGTAGGCGGCGTTGGACGCGTACTCTTGCTCGAACATCTCTTTGGCTTGATAGGGATCGCGCGTCTGCGGGATGACCCGTTCCCACACATCGCGGTACGACGGATGCGCGCGCTGATCCCACCGGTTGACGCACGGGGTCGCCAGCACGACGGTGCAGCCGGGTGTGCCGGCTCCTTCGATCATGCCGCCCAGATAGCCAAGGCCCGTGGAAATCAACGTGAGGAGCGGGTTGGTGTGCGAGTAGGCGGCGTACGGGCTCCAGTCGGGCACGCCGTAGACGATGATGTCGTGCTTGTCGGTGGTGCGGCGGCGATCCTGATGATCGCGGTTGGTCTGGACGGCGATCGCGCGCGTCCCATCCACGGTGCCGGCGTGGATGCGAGCGACCTCCAGCGGGTTGGCAAGGATCGTCTCCACCTTGAAGATACGGTCGGCGCCCAGGGTTGCCGTCACCAACTGTCCCATCTGGTCCAGCATTTCGTGCATTCGGTTGCGGTGCAGCGACATCGACATGTCGTCGGGGTTGTGGTGATGCCGGATCGATTGGAACGTGGACAGCCCGACGCAGATCGACTTCCATCCGCCCGAGAAGCCGCGGATCGTCGAAGCATTGACGTAGACGGTCAGGTCGGATTCGGTAACGCGCTTGGACAGCTCGACGTCGTAGCCGTCTTCGGTCACGCCCAGCCGTTCGATTCCATCGGGATCCTCGGCGTCGTGGCAAACCAGACGGTTGCCGAATTCCGCAACCAGATCCGGGCCAAGGATTCCTGCCAGCTCGTCGTGCGAGAACTGCCGGTGCAGCGCGTTCGCGCACAGCAGCGTCACGTCGTCGCGACGCACTCCCCCGGCTTCCAGCTCGGCAAGCACCAAAGGGACCGCGGTCGCCCAGACCGGCGCGAAGCACGGGACGGTTGGGTCGTCGAAGGCGACGGTGACGCGGCGGCGTCCGCGCGCCAGGTCGCGCAACGGCGGCGTGTCCACGGGCGACGCCAGCGCATCGCGGACGGCGCCTTCCAAGTCGGGCGCCGGTTCCAGCGTCGTCGAGAGCCCGGCCGACAGAACCCGAGTCTGGCCGGGCAAGGTGACGGGCAGGAAGCGGTCGCCGAAAACGATTGTCTGCTCCATCGCGGCGCTCACCCTACGCGATCGCCGCGAATCGGACGCGCTTCGGACGCGCAGGGGTAAAGGAGAACGGCAAGCAAGCCGAGACAAGCCTGGAATGCCGCGCACAGGACCGGTGGGCCTTGCCGCGGGCCTGGCGCTGTCGGGCCCGTTGCTGTTTGCTGCCGCGTGGATCGGGATGCCGCCGGCTGCGCTGGCCGGCCACTCCGCGGCCGAAGGTCACTCGCTGTTCTTCGGGGGCAGCGGAACCGATGCAGCCGATGTGGTGCGCATCACGGTGGACGATCCCACCAACGACAAGCCCGGACCTCCGGCCGACATCGGCGCCGATCCGTTCACGATCGAGCTATGGATGCGCGGCAAGGCGACGGACAACCGTCAGCCCGAGGTGTACTGCGGCGCGAATGAGATCTGGTTGAACGGCCATGTGATCGTCGATCGCGACCGTGTGAGCCAGCCCCGATCGTTCGGGCTTGCCGTCGCCGACGGCATCGTGGTGTTCGGTGTCTCCACGCAGGGCGGCAACCGGACGATCTGCGGCAAGGCGCAGGTTCTGGATGACCGATGGCATCACGTGGCCGCAGAGTACCGGCCTACCGACGGCAAGATGTGGCTGTTCGTGGACGGACGCTCCGATGCCACGGGAGCCGTGGCACCCGGCGACGTGTCGTACCCCGACGACGGTGTGCCGGCCCTGCATTGCAACGGCCTGTGCTCTAGCGACACGTACCTCACGTTCGGATCGTCGAAACGCTACAAGTATCCGTCGTTCCGCGGCTACCTGGACGAGATCCGGCTGTCGTCGACGATCCGCTACACGTCGGCATTCACACCACGAACCACGCCGTATGTCACCGACGAGAAGACCGCGGCGCTCTACCACCTGGAAGAAGGTTCCGGCACGACGGTGACCGACTCGTCGGACGCGCCGGGTGGACCTAGCAATGCCGTACGGCTTACCACGGCAAAGGGGTATCCGGTGTGGCGAACCGACTCGCCGTTCCGCAATGCGACGGCACCGGCCGGAAGTTCGGTTGTTGCCCCGGGCGCCGGCGGCGACACCGGCACCTCCGGAGGAGACTCTGATTCCGGATCTTCTACGGGAGACGGCGGCAGGGTGGCTTCCGGCTCGGGCGGTGGTTCGGTCGGCGGCGGAGACGGTGGCTCGGGCGCGGTCTCCACGGCCGCGCCGGGAGAGGACCCGCTGGCGCAACCCCAGGCCGGAGGCGAGGCCCGGCGCGTGGCCAAACCACAGCCGTCCCGGCCCGCCGCGCCCATCCCTCCCATCGCCATCGCACTCATCGGCCTTGGGTTCGCCATCTTCCTGGCCGCTCGCTTTCTTCGCAGCGAACGCATCGAACGCGTCTGACGGGCCCCGACGGGTCTTGGTGCGCCCTGATGGACCCCGAAGGGGCGGTCAAACCTGCACGGCCCGCGCGCACTAGGATTGCGCGTGCAGAGCCATCTTTCGAGCCACGCAAGGAGACCTTCCATGGCCCTTTCCGACCCTCTGGGCGCGCTGGACCGGCTGCCGGCCGGCGGCGGCGCCGTTTCGTTCTGGCGATTGGATCGCGTGATGGACCCCAGTGCGATCGAGCGACTTCCCTTCGTCGTCCGCTTGTTCTTAGAGAACGTTCTTCGGCACCAAGGCGCGGGCGCCGAGCGGTTGCATCTGGATGCGCTGGCCGGCTGGCCCGGCGGCGAAGCGATCGAGTTTCCGTTCATGCCGGCGCGCGTCGTGTTGCAGGACTTCACCGGGGTTCCCGTCGTCGCGGATCTTGCGGCGATGCGCGGCGCCGTCCAACGTCTGGGCGGCAACGTCGCGGCCGTCAACCCACGCGTTCCCGTGGATCTGGTGATCGATCATTCGGTGATCGTGGACTTCTTCGGGTCGCGTCAGGCGTTCGAGCGCAACGTCGGT
>JBKKBA010000490.1:0-3518 GCA_046714275.1 Actinomycetota bacterium | reverse complement strand
GCACGAAGCGATCGCCCGGCTGCGCGACGATCGGCTCGGCCAGGTGCAGCCGCGCGTAGCCCTGCCCGGCGGGCGCAAGCTGGGTCGCGCCCAGAAGCTTCAGGCGCGCCGGCGTTTCGGCCGTTCCCGCATACAGCAGATAGGCGCCGCGACTTGCGACGGGATGATCCAATCCCCGGACGGTGCGAAGCGCGACATCCAGCATGAGCGACGGCCGCCACTGCCCCGGAAAGACGACGACGTCGCCGCGATGAACCTGGTCCCGGTCCAGGCCCGCCAGGTTGAGCGCGACTCTGCTGGTCGGCACCGCTTCGCGCCGCGCGGCTTGATGCGTCTGGATGTTGCGGATGCGAGCCGGCAGGCCGGCGGGCAGGATCGCGACGGCGTCACCTTCGGTCAGTCGCCCTCCGGTCAAGGTACCCGTTACCACCGTGCCGGAGCCTTTGATGGAGAACGAGCGGTCTACGGACAAGCGGGGGCGGCCTTGGTCGAGCGGCTGGGGTGTGGCGTCCAGGACGGCATCGATGGCGGCGATGAGCGCGCCGATTCCCTGGCCGGTCACGGCGCTGACGGGGACGATCGCCGCCCCGCTCAACACGGTTCCCTCTAGCCGCTGCGCGACGGCGGTCGTGGTGGCGGCGGCGTCGCGCGCCACGTCGATCTTGGTCAGCGCGACGACTCCGCCGCGCGCGCCCAGCAGGTCCAGGATCGCCAGATGCTCCTCGGACTGCGGCCGCCATCCTTCGTTGGCGTCCACGACGAAGACGACGGCGTCGATGCGGCCGGCGCCGGCCAGCATGTTGTGGATGAAGCGTTCGTGGCCGGGCACGTCCACGATGCCGACCTCGCGGCCCGACGGCAGGGTCATCCACGCGAAGCCCAGATCGATCGTCAGCCCGCGCGCCTTCTCTTCGGCCAGGCGGTCCGGATCGATACCGGTCAGCCGGGTGATCAGCGTTGACTTGCCGTGGTCAACGTGCCCCGCAGTTCCTAAGACGAACACGGCCCGCGAGTGTAGCCGCGGGCCGTGCTGGTCGTGTGGCTCTGCCTGTCGTGTGTCCGTGCCTGGCGTCTGGCGGGTCCCTATGCCAGTCCTCGCTCGACCAGGACGGTCTGAAGCAGCGTTGGGTTGTCGGTCATGAGCCCGTCGATGCCCAGGTCGATCAGCATCTCCATCTCGGCCCGGGTGTTGATCGTCCAGGCGTGAACGGCCAACCCATTGGCGTGTGCGTTGTCGATGAAGTCCTTGGTGATCACCCTGATGCCTTGGAACACGATCGGCACCTGCAGCGCGACGTAGCGCGGGTTCGGCGCGCCCGGCAGGGCATCGACGGCGGTCGCGTAGAACGCCGCGGTTTCGACGGTGGCCGTTGCGGTCGGCACGTTCGGCGCCCACAGCTTGAACATCTCCAAAGCGTGATCCAGGAACGACACGACGATCACTTCGTCGGACCGGTTGTTCTGCAGGATCTGGCTGGCGAGAATGTGCTCGTAGGGTGTGGTGTCGGGCAGCGTGTTCTTGATTTCGATGTTGATGAAGACACCGGGGAAGGCGTCGAAGACCTCTTCGAGCGACGGGATGCGGAAGTCTTCGGCCGTGAATCCCTCCGGCGGCGCGACGGCGCCGGTCGCGATGCCGCGCAAGGTGTATTCGGAGGGCTGCGCGCTGTGCGTGGTGCCCTTCATCGGGACGAACCAGTTGGCGGCATCCAGGGCTTGGATCTGCGCCAGCGTCATCTGGTCGACGCGGCCCGATCCGTTCGTGGTGCGATCCACGGTGGCGTCGTGGAGAACGACCAGCCGGCCGTCGGAGGTCGCGTGGACGTCCAGCTCCAGAACGTCGGCGCCCTTCTGCATGGCGGTCTTGAACGCATACATTGTGTTCGACGGGGCCTCGTTCTCGCCGCCTTGATGTGCGATGTTCAGCACGCGGCGGGCGAGCCACGGGTTGGGGTCCAGCGGGCCGGCGCCGGCGCCGGTTGGTTGCCATGCCATGGCGCCCACCAGCAGCGATGCGGTGAGCAGGGTCAGGATCGGCCGTTTCATCTTTTTCCTCCTGGAATGGGGTCGGGGATGAATTCGTGAAGGAGGGGGCCGATTCCTTCCCGCCGGGCTTGCGTGAGTGTCTAGCCGCGCGGCTTCTGGTACAGCGTGACGTGCTTGGTGCTGGCCACGGTGAAGGGCTCGCGGCGCCAGCCGCCCCATCGCTCGCGCAGGGACAGGCCCGCCAGCGACGCCATCAGGTCCAGCTCGCTTGGCCAGGCGTATCGAAGGTCGCCCGGGTAGAGCTTGACGCCGTCTTCGGTCAGATAGACGGAGTGGCCGTAGACGCGCTGCGCGACGCGGTCGTGGACGGACGCGACGATCTCGACCCGGTCGGCGGTGACCTGGCGGATCTGAAGATTTTGGCCGCCCTCAAAGCGCGACACGTCGGGCACGAACGCCTCGATGCAGAAAGAGCCCCCGGGCGCTAGATGGGCTGCGCCGTTGCGAAAGCAGGCGACTTGCTCGTCCTGGGATGTCAGGCCGAAGAACGTGTTGAACACGCAGTAGATGAGTGTGAACTCACCCTCGATGGCGTCCAGCTCGGCGAAGTCGCCCAGGATCGCGGTTACCCGATCGCCGCCGGTCTTCGCCTTTAGGCGGTCCAGCATCGCCTGGGAGACGTCGACGCCGTGGACCTCGATGCCGCGGTGGGCCAGCGGGATCGCGACGCGCCCCGTCCCCACGCCCAGCTCCAAGACGCGCCCGCCGCCGGCGTATTCGGCCAGCGTGGCGACCGTGGCGGGGTCGTCGACGCCCATCTCTTCGACATGCTGGTCGTAGATGTCGGCGATCTTGTCGCCGTACAGGGAACGCTCGTAGCCCTTCATCGCCGGGCATTGAATCATGCTGCCGGGAGCCCCGTCGTGGTTCCGCCGCGGTTTCCGGTCGCGGTTCAGGTGAACCACCACGGGTCTGTTGGCGCGCGAGGGGGTGAACCCTCCGATGAAGGCTGAGGTCGTTCGAGGCAAACATGCAGGTCGCAAAGCGTTCCTTGCGGCTCGCCACCTGCGGATATGCCACCGGGGCAAATATGGCCAAGGCGTCGCTCAAGACCCTCGAAGATCTATCAGGCTTGCTAGAGTGTACGTTTAGATGTACCCTTTTGCTATGGCCAAGACCGTGCCGGTGAAGGAGTTGCGTGCGGAACTCGCCGAACTGCTCGACGAGGTTGCCGATCGGCGTGAGCACATCATCATTACGAGACGGGGACGCCCGGCCGCCGCTCTCGTTCCGATAGACGAGTATGAGGGACTCGAAGAGACTGCGGAGATCCTCTCGGACCCGGCGGCAGTTCGCGCGATTCAGCGGGGGCTTACCGATCTCAAAGCCGGCCGGACGGCGACACTTGAGGAGATCAGAGCGGACCTCGCGAAGCGCAAGAAAGCTCGGCGGAAATAGCTCGTGGCCCGGGTCGTCTTCTCGCGAGCTGCCCGCACTCACGTCGACACCCTGGATTTTCGCGTTGCTGAGGC
>JBKKBA010000489.1:0-6194 GCA_046714275.1 Actinomycetota bacterium | reverse complement strand
GATATGGCCCGATTCCCATTCCGCCTGCTGACGTACGTCCAGCATCGTGACCACCGACCGAGCGGCCTCGGCCGGTCCGACGATCGGAATCGACGCCGTCGGCAATCCGGCGCCGGCCCAAGCCGCGATGCCTCCGGAGATGTATCCCTGGGTGCCGTCGTGGCCGATGCGTCGGGCCAGCCGAATGATGTCCGGAAGGTCGTCCGCAACGGCCAGAAAGATGATGCGCTCGCCAAGCGGCACGACCCATCCCAGCCAGGAAGTGAACGAACGCGCGTAGGCGATCGAGACCGCGCCCTCGGGATGTGCGGCCGACCACTGGGACACGGGGCGGGCATCGATCAGCCACGCGCCATCCCGGACCAGGGAGGCGGCGGCGACGGGTTCCAGCGCCATCGGCTCGGGGAGATCTTGCACCAGCGGCGCTCCTTGTTGGTTCACCTCGCGCAGTTTCAGAAAATACGGCGGATAGGATCCGTAGCCACCGACCAGCTCACGCACGAAAGCTTGCTCGTCCTTGGCTTGCTGTAAAACGTTCGTTCGCCGCTCATCTCCGTTCGTTGAGGTTCTGCCACGCCCCGTCGCCGACGAGCAGAACGATCCGCCGCCGTGCGTTGGGAACAGTCCGGCGTCGCCGGGGAGCGATGCAAGGCGCTGCAGGCTGTGGAACTGACGTCGCGCCAGCGGGATCGTTTGATCGGACCCCACCAGGTCCGTGCGCGCCGCACCGCCGGCGATGAGCGAGCCACCAGAGAAGACCGCCTCGGTCGTTCCGTCCCGCAGCAACAGATAGGAAAGGTGCTCCGGCGTGTGGCCGGGGGTTGCGACGGCCTGGAACTGGATCGTCCCCAGCCTCAGGAGGTCACCATCGCTCATTCCGATGTGTGGTCCGTTCAGGCCGGCCTGCCCCGGCGCGTGATAGGCAGCTCCGACGGCCGAAGCCAGCTCGCGGGCCCCGCTGATGAAATCGGCGTGAAGATGGGTTTCCAGCACGGCGACGATTCGCAGGCTCCGTCGTCGTGACTCGTCTAGATAGGCGTCGATGTCGCGCCGGGGGTCGATGGCGGCGGCCGTGCCGTCACCGCAGTCGACCAGGTATGAGGAGTTGCCAAGCGTCTCGTCCTCGATCACATGCACGGCGGTCGCCGGTGACGTCGACATCGTTACCCCCAATGGTCGCTGCAAGGCTAGCGCCGGGCATTTCGCGTTGTCAAGTAATCACTTGAATACTTGACGAAGCGGCCGGGAGGTGGCGGCGGGATTGCGGACCCTCGCCGGAGCCTCCCTCTCTCACACCCCTGTGGACCCTCGCCGGAGCCTCCCTCTCTCACACCCCTGTGGACCCCGCTGGGGCATCCCTCTCTCACACCCCTGTGGACCCTCGCCAGGGTCTCCCTTGCTGAAACCCCGCTTGGGTCGCTTTCGGTCATTTGAAGGGTTGTCGCAGATTTTCTGGATTTTTGTGAAACAAAGCGTACTTCCGTCCGTTTGGGCTTTTCGGAGGTCCGTGGGAGGGCTTTCGAGGTGCCGCAACGCTGGCTCGGCTGTCGAAGGCGACGCAAAGCATTGGGAGGTCGTCGCCTTGCCCGAACGGCCGCCGGGAACAGGGGCGCCTCTGGTGGGAGGGACGGCCGGCGCGACGTCCTTCTTCGCATCCAGGGTTCGCGCCGGGGAGGTGGCGGAATGATTCGAGCAAGAAGGTTGCGCCCGTGGATAACGATGGCCGCGGCGGCAGCCTGCATCATGGTTTTGCTTCCGGCCCCAAGTCAGGCGCGTCCCTTCGACCATGTGGTCGTCGGGGCGGGCGTGGACGGGCTGGGAAACCGCCTGGTCGTTCAGGCGTACGACTCCGCATTCGGTGGTGGGTTCGGCAGTGCTATCTACCGAAGTGCGACCAGGCCGGGACCGGCGGTCCTGATCGAGTTCGACTGTGTCGTCGTGACCTTCATCCCGTCGCACTTCCTGCACGCCGCGGGTCGGGGATCGGACGGCAAGACGTACCACGTCGGCGTGTTCGACGACACGGTTCCGACGGGCCGCGGGCCATACGACGCGATCTCGGTAACGACCTTTGAGGGATCGGGTCCGTGCGGCACCAGCACTCCGTATCCGAACAACTGGTACCCCGTATCGTTCGGAGACTATTTCGTCGGTCCGTAAGGGAGCAGTTTCCAAGGATTCACGGCTGTGGCGAGACTCCTGCGAGGGTCTCGCCGCAGCCCTTTATGGGTCTTGTCGCGCGTGGCGCCGGACCCACTCGTACATCGCGATTCCGCTGGCGACGCCGGCGTTGATCGATCGAGTCGAGCCGAACTGGGGAATCGACAGGACGCCGGAAACGACTGCTCGCGCACCGTCCGACAGACCCGGTCCCTCTTGGCCGAACAGCATGATGCATGCGGCCGGCAGCTCGGCGTCGTGGATCGGCTGTGATCCGGGAAGGTTGTCGATGCCCAGGATTGGCAACGCCCGCTCACCGGCCCACTGGGCCAGCCCGTCGATTGTGTCGTGATGACGGATGTGCTGATAGCGGTCGGTCACCATGGCGCCGCGGCGGTTCCACTGCCGCCGCCCGACGATGTGCACCTCGGCGGCCAGGAACGCGTTCGCATTGCGAACGATCGCTCCGATGTTGAAGTCGTGGCGCCAGTTTTCGATGGCCACGTGAAACGGGTGCCGGTGTGCGTCTAGGTCGGCGACGATGGCGTCCATGCGCCAGTAGCGGTACCGCTCGGACACGTTGCGCGAATCGCCCTGTCGCAGCAGCGCGGGGTCAAGGCGCTCGTCGTCGGGCCACGGCTCCGGGGCCGGCCCGACGCCCGCCTGCGGCGCGGTTTTCGCGTCCGGCTGCGCCCCCGCCTGTTCGTCGCTCATCGTTGCAGCCTATGATCGCAGGGTCGCGGAGGCAGGGCAGGGGAGGCTGGGATGGAGAAGGTTCGCGCAGCAGCCGTGCAGGCGTCGCCGGTGTGCCTGGACCGGGAGGCGACCGTGGACAAGGGCGTTGGCTTGATTCAGAAGGCGGCGGCCGAGGGCGCCGGGCTGATCGTCTTCCCCGAGACCTTCATCCCGACCTACCCCGACTTGGTTTGGCGCACCAAGCCCTGGGATCATGCATTTACCGCGCTGTATGGCCGCCTGCTGGACCAATCAGTCGAGATTCCCAGCCCGGCCACCCTGGCCCTTGCCGACGCCGCTCGATCCACCAGGGCCTACGTGTCGATCGGCGTGAACGAACGCGACGGATCAACGCTGTACAACACGCAGCTTTGCTTTTCGCCGGCCGGCGAGCTGGTCGCGCGGCATCGCAAGCTGATGCCGACCGGCGGAGAGCGACTGGTCTGGGGTTTCGGGGATGGGTCAACGCTGACCGTCGTGGACACCCCGTTTGGAAAGATCGGCAGTCTGACCTGCTGGGAGAACTACATGCCGCTGGCACGAGCTGCGATGTACGCCAAGGGCATAGATCTGTACCTGGCTCCCACATGGGATAACAGCGATGTCTGGGTCGCCTCGATGCGCCACATCGCCAAGGAGGGCCGCATTTTTGTGATCGGCGTGAACTTCTGCATCCGCGGATCCGACGTGCCGGCCGGCGTCCCCGGGCGCGACCAGCTCTATGGGGGCGACGAAGACTGGCTGTCGAAGGGAAACAGCGTCATCGTCGGGCCAGATGGCGGCATCCTGGCCGGGCCGATCACCGAAGAGGAAGGCATCATCTACGCCGATATGGATGCGGAGGTCGCACGCGCGGCGCGCTACCAATTCGATCCCGTCGGTCACTATTCGCGGCCGGATGTGTTCCGGCTGACTGTTGATGAAACCAAGGCCGCGCCCGTGGCCTTCGGCGAGCACGCCGGTCCGCCGACCATCTAAACCCCACCGAACATTCCGCAAGCCGGGCAAAAATTCTTGCCCGGTTTGCTCATGTTCCTCCCACCTGGTCACGAATTGATTGCCGTCGCAAGGCCCAAAAAAGAGAATCGCGACTGAAACGGCAAAGGCGGGCTTTCGTTCAAGCCTCCCGGAAGCGAAAAGGGAGGTGAGTTCCTAGCAAAGCAGGCAGCCGGCGATCCAGGGTCTAGCCCGATCGAACGGCGGTCAACCAGGGAGGCGGACGGCCACTCAGGTTCCCACAAGGAGTGAGCGGCCACGAACGAAAGGTGGGATCACAGTATGAAGAAGGCTCGGGTCTATCTTCTTGCCATCGCAGCGATCTTTGCGCTCTCGACGTCGGCTGCAGCGGCCGTCGTCTACGAACCTTTCGAGTGGTACACGGTCTCGGTCGGTTCGGCACCCGGTGCCATCGGATGGGCACCGGGACGCGTGTTTGTCGCCAACACCGGAAGTGGCACGGTTTCGGTCATCGACGAGCTGACCGGTGATGTGGTGCGCACCACGCCCGTCGGTCCCGCGCCGCACGGCATCGCAGTCAACCTGGTCACCTCGCGTGTGTACGTCGCGATCGGGGAGAGCAACAAGGTCGCGGTTCTGAACTCGATCACCGGCAACTTGATCGGCCAGTTCACGATCCCGCAGTGCACCGGCCCGACGGGCCCGTGGGGGATCACGGCTCACCCGCTCACCAACGTTGTGTACGTCGGCTGCTATTCGGCCAATGTCTTGGTGGCGCTGGACGGAACGACGGGCGCGATTCTGAAGGCTGTTCCGACCGGCGGCGGACCCCTGGGCGTCGTGGTAGACCCGGTGACCAACCTGGTGTACCTGGGCCAGATTGGTGAGAGAGCCATTCGCGTTCTGGAAGGAAGCACGCTTCTGACGGTTACCAGCATCACTCGCGACATCTCGGCGGGTATCTGGGGCCTGGCGCTTGACCCCGTAACGCACCGCGTCTTCGCCGCGAACTACTTGACCGGAACCGTTCAGACGATCGTCGGTACGCGCGTCATCTCGACGACCGGTGGCTTCTCCGGGCCCGAGTGGATCGCGTTCGACCCGGTGCGCCAGCGCGTCTGGGTCCCCGAGTTCAACGCAGGAAACCGAGTTACGGCCCTGGACACCCTCACCGGCGCCATCACTCCCGTGCTGATCAGCGGATCGAAGCCGACGTCCGTCGCGGTCAACCCCGCCGGCTTGGTGTACAGCGGGAACTTCGGAAACCTCAGCGTGTCGGTGATCTTCTCGTAGTGATCTAAGAACGCAGTACCTGCAAACGGGAAGCCGGCCCTTGCCCTGCCGGCTTCCCGTCTTGCGTTCCCCGTGCGAGGGGCGGAATCGTGCGAGGCGCGGAATCGTGCGAGGCGCCGGGTTGTAGCATTCGCCGGATGCAGGTGCGCCCCGGAATCGAAGCGGATCTTGATCAGATCAACGCGTTGTACAACCATTACATCCGAACGAGCCATTGCACGTTCGACGTTGCCGAGCTGGATTTGGCGTGGCGGCGCGATTGGTTTGCGCGGTTCGCTCCGCGAGGGCGGTACCGGCTGGTCGTGACCGAAGTGGACGGCAGCATCGCCGGCTTTGCCTCCAGCGGACGGTTCCGCGACAAGCAGGCGTACGAAACGTCGATCGAAACCAGCGTCTACGTTGCGCCGGGCTGCGGTGGACGTGGGATTGGAGCGACTCTCTATGCAGCCTTGTTCACCCAGCTGGCAGGGGAGGATGTGCATCGAGCCTACGCGGGCATCGCTCTGCCGAATCCCGCGTCCATTGCGCTGCATGAGCGTTTCGGCTTCCATCGCGCCGGCCTGTTCCAGCAGCAGGGCCGCAAGATGGATCGCTATTGGGACGTCGCGTGGTACGAGAAATCACTGTGAACGCTGATCGCGCCGCTATGCTCGCCGTCCGATGAGCAGATTCCGATGAGCAGATTCCGATGAGGACGAGCCGCCGTCGTGTCGTGCTTGCCGCTCTTTCCGCCGTGGTCGTTGCGGCGTGCGCATCGCTGGGCATGTGGCAACTGCAGAGGCGAAGCGACCGGCATTCGTTCAACGCGCGCCTTCTTGAGCGTCGCGACCTGGCCGCCCTGGCGCTTGATGGGAAGATCCTTGATGGCCGTGAGGCCGCCTACCGTCGCGCGACGGCCGAAGGAACGTTCGACACGGCGCACGAGGTCGTCCTTCGGGCGCGATCGTTGAACGGGCGGGCCGGCAACCACGTCTTGACCCCTCTTCGGCTGAGCGATGGCCTGGCCATCGTCGTGGATCGAGGGTGGGTTTCGTTGGAGATGATCGACC
>JBKKBA010000488.1:0-3196 GCA_046714275.1 Actinomycetota bacterium | reverse complement strand
AGAACCTGTGCCGGCTTTGCAAGTATCACCACTGGCAGAAGACGCACCACGGCTGGATCATTGCGGGGCCGCCGGGTGGGTGGACCTGGACTCCGCCGCCTCCCGGGTGGAAGGGCACGCGACGATTTAATCGAAATTGAGGGTGGTGGGTGCCGGTTGCTGGCGTGCGGGGGGCGGGGCGACGCGCGCGACGCACTGCCGGAGGACCCCGCTCCCCGCGTGACCGGCCCCGCGCTAGCATGCGTCCCATGTTGGTTGCGCGCGAAGAGATGACGTACGACTTCGGCGGTGCCGTGTTTGACATCGAGCGCGACCGCGAGGTGCTGGGGTGGATCTTCTCGCAGTTCCTCTATGGCGAGGTCACCGGGGTGCAAGTCGGCCGCTGGCTGGAGCGAGCGCCGGACTTCGACGCGGCGCAATTCTTGGCTCGACAGGCCAACGAAGAGATGGCGCACGTCAAAGTGTTTCTTCGCATCCTGGATTCGCTGGGCGTGACGCCGCAGCCGGCGCACCGGGTCCTGCGCTTCCTTGCATCAGACTTTGCCGGCGCGACCTTCGCCGAGCACTGCTTCGTCGAGATGGCCTTGGGCGAGGGATTCGTGCTGACGGCAATCTATGCGTTGATCGACACGCTGCCCGACGGGCAGCAGCGCAGTCTTTTGAAGGGGCTGGCTCGACAGGAGGAGGGGCACGTTGCGTTCGGCGAGCAGCAGACGGCGCGGGCGCTTGCCAAGGATCCCGCGCTGGCCAAGCACCTTCTGGGGCTGGCGATGGTGTCTTTGGCCGCCGTCGGCAAGCTGGCCGGCTACGCGCGCGAACGCTTTCCCGATCACCCCGTCCTGTCGCAGACGCCCGGCTTCTTGCAACACGCGCGCGGCGTCGCGCAGATCAGGATGCGGCGCCTGGGCATGCTCCACGACGACCTGGGCTCCTTTACGACCTCCGAGCGTGGTTTGCTGATGGCGGGTTCGGTAGCCAGACGCTACGGACGCGCGTTGAATCCGTTCCGCCAGAGGCCGCGGACGCTTCCCGATTCGTATCTGCGCGACCCGGCGATCCGCGCCGGCGCACCCGGCCGGGACTAAGCGATGATGCGAAAGACCCTGCCCGCCGCGATCGCGATCTTCGCGCTTCTTGCCGCGGCGTGCGGGAACCGCTTGCCGAAGAGTGCGGCCGGCGTGACGCTGCCCGGCGAAGCGGGCGGAGCGGCACCGACCGGGCAGGGCGCTCTGCAAGAATCCACGGGCACCCTGCCGGCAAGCACTGGTGCGGGTCCGGCCGGTCCCGGCGGCTCGCAACCGGAGCGCTTTGGCCCCGCCGGCTGCGTGCCCTTTGCCAGCGATCCAGATCGCGGCGTGACGGCAAGCCAGATCAAGATCGGCACGATCGTCGCGCGCTCCGGTCCTCTTCCCGGCTCGTTCTTCCCGATGACGCAGGCGGTGGCCGCGTACTTCCAGAAAGTGAACGACGCCGGCGGCGTGTGCGGCCGGAAGCTCAAGCTGATCGTGCAGGACGATCGCCTGAGCGCCGACGCGCACCTGACGGCGGCGAAGAAATTGGTCCAGTCCGACAAGGTGTTCGCGCTTGCCGGGGTGCTCACGCCGGTGGACAAGGCCGGCGCGGCGTACCTGTGCGGCCGGGGCGTCCCCGACGTGGGGGGTTTCGCGCTGTCCTACAACCGATCCCAAGGCGAAGACTGCCCCCGCGGCAAGCCGCCGGTGTACTGGTCGCCGCTCGGATCGCTGACGCGCACCACGATCGGAGATCGCGCTTACTACGAGATGATGAAGGCGGAAGGTCTGGGGCCGGCCGGGCGCCGCGGCGCGGTGGTCTATCACTCGACGCTCGACATCTCGAAGGATCAGGGATTGGCGCAGCAGTGGGCCGTGAACCACGCGTGGTGCCGGATCTACGCGCACCCCGTCGCCACGGACGCGACTCCCTCGCCGTGCGACGTCACCCAGGACCGCCAGGACAAGTCCTACGTTCCCGACGATCAGGTCTACGACGTCAACCCGGTGCAGACCGACGCCGCGTTCGACCCGACGGTTCAGCGGATGATCTCGGGCAACGTAGACGCCGTGTATTCCAGCATGGAGATCAACTCCAACATCAAGCTGCTTCGGTCGATGGGGCGCTACCGAGCGGCGTGGCGGCAGCGCATCGGCCGCGATCCGGCCGTGTACTTCCAGTTTTCCGCCTACGATCCGAAACTGCTGGCGGAGGCGGCGGCGCAGGCGATCGGGTCTTACCTGTGGATCCCGCACCTCCCGTTCACGGAGCCGGGCCATCCGGTGCTGGCCGATTATCTGACCACGCTGGCCAAGTACTTTCCGACGGCGCAACCGACGTCGTTCGGCGCACAGGGATGGGCAGGAGCCATGATGTTTGTCGAGACCCTCTCTCGCGCCGGCGCCAACCTGACCCGGGACACGCTGCGAACCGCTCTGGACTCGCTCACCGGCTACACGGCCGGAGGCTTCGTCGGGTCGATGACGCCGCGCGACCGGACGATCTTCAATTGCGGCGTGCTGGTGCGCGTCCAGCAGCGCGGGAACCGAACCGACTTCTACCGCTGGTTCCCGAAGGACCGCGGGTTCATGTGCACAACGCTGAAGCGGTGGCGCCGATGACTCGCCCGGAAGATTCTCTGATGATTCAAGAGCGCGCGTTCTACGTTGCCGGGGAATGGGTTCGCCCGTCCCGCGGCGGGATGATCGCCGTGGTGGACCCGGCCACCGGCCGTCCGTTCGCCTCCGTCCCGCGCGGGGTCGCCGCCGACGCCCGGACCGCCGTTCATGCCGCTCGCTGGGCTTTCGACGAAGGACCGTGGCCGCGATTGCGCCCTGCGGAGCGCGCGTCGCTGCTGAAACGCGTTGCCGTCGAGATGGCTCTGGATCGCGTGGCCCTGACCGACACCTTGATCCGCGAAACCGGATGCCCCCGGCGCGGCGCGCAGTCGCTGCTGACCGCCGCGCCGCTGGATGCGATGTCCTGGTACGCGGATCGCGCCGCACGGGATGCGGATTCGCGCTTGCCCGATCATCCGGGCCCGCCGGCGACCGCGTCGCTGATCACCCGCGAACCGCTGGGAGTGGTGACGGTGCTGGGCGCGGCAGCCGACCCCTTGTGGTGCGTCGCTCATCTGGTCTTCGCGTCGCTGGCGGCCGGCAACACGGTGGTGCTGAAGCCGTCG
>JBKKBA010000487.1:0-4713 GCA_046714275.1 Actinomycetota bacterium | reverse complement strand
ATGTAGCCGTGATGGTCGGCCCCCCACAGAAAGATCAGCCGATCGAAGCCACGGGACTTCTTGTCCAGGTAGTAGGCAACGTCCGGAGCCAGATAAGTGGTCGTTCCGTCGGCTCGCCGCGCCACTCGGTCCTTGTCGTCGCCAAACTCCGTCGTTCGGATCCACAAGGCGCCGTCCTGCTGGTAACTGTGGCCGCCCGAGGCCAGACGCTCTAGCGCGCCATCAACCGCGCCCGATTGGTGAAGGGCCGTCTCGCTCATCCAGGTATCGAAGCGAACCCTGAACCGCTCCAACTCTTCACGTTGCTGCCACAACATCCGCGCTCGGCCGATATCCCGGAAGGCCGCGGCACGTTCGTCGTCGCCGGTCTTCACCCAGCGATCGCCGTCCTCCGCCTTGATGGCTTCGGCGATCTCACCGACGTACCACCCGTGGTAGCCGCCCTCGGGGATCTGCGCCTCGTTGCCGAACAGAGCCAGGTAGCGAGCGGCAATCGACTGACCGAACAGGTCCATCTGGCGGCCCCAGTCGTTCACGTAGAACTCACGCTCGACGGTGTGTCCGGCGGCGTCCAGCACCGACGCCAGCGCGTCTCCCAGCGCCGCCCACCGTCCGTGCCCCACGTGCAGCGGTCCCGTCGGGTTGGCGCTGACAAACTCGATGTTGATCTTTTGCGCGTCCGGCTCGCGGATGCGACCCCACGACGGGCCGGCCTCCTGTACGTCACGCACAACGCTGGTCAGCCACGAGCCGCGCAGCGTGAAGTTGATGAAGCCGGGGCCGGCGATGTCTACCCTCTCGACCTCGGGCATCTCCTCGATCTTCGCCACGATCGTCGCCGCCAGATCCCGCGGACGGGCCCCCGCAGCCTTGGCCAGCTGCAGGGCGACGTTGGTGGACCAATCGCCGTGCTCCTTGCGCTGCGGGCGCTCCATATCGACGCTCGGAAGCGGCGCCATCGCCAGAGCCGAACTTGCCTCAGCCTGGGCCTGCACGGCTGCGACGGCAGCGGCAACGGCGGCGGCAAGCCTATCCCGGATCATCGCGCGTCTTGCCCCGTCACTGCTCGGCCGACATAACTCGTTCGCCGGCAAGAACGCGCCGAACGATGTCCATCAGTTCCAGGGGATCGAACGGCTTCGTCATATACGCGGAGACGCCCAGTTCCAGTCCCTTGCGCACATCCAGATCCTGCGCGCGCGCCGAGAGGAAGATGATCGGGATGTGTTTTGTGGCGGCATCGGCCTTTGATCGACGGCAAACTTCCCACCCGTCGAACTTGGGCATCATGATGTCTAAAAGCACCAGGTCGGGCTTCGCGGAGGCGATCTTGGCGACGGCCTGCTCACCGTCGGCAGCCGTGATCACGTTGTAGCCCTCAAGTTCAAGGTTCACGACCAGCAATTGCTGGATCACACGGTCGTCGTCAACGACCAGCACCGTCTTCGCCACACACCCTCCGCCGTTCGAATGCGCGAATCATACTCACGCCGGCGATGTTAGGATTCCCGCCCCACAAGCCCCCGTAGCTCAGAGGATAGAGTACCGGCCTCCGAAGCCGGGTGCGCAGGTTCGAGTCCTGCCGGGGGCACCAAGCGACCGGAACCCTCTTCACGGCCGCCCTTCCGCGCGCGATCCTCTCAAACTCCTGGGTCTCCGGCTGGGCAGACAATCGTCTCGATCCCCTCGCGCGGCTAGACGGCCGGCCCCAGTCATGGTGCGTGCATGAATTCGGTTGTCCTACAACGAAAACCGAACACGCAGAAGCGTCGATCAACGGATCGCAGACATCGCCTGTCGACGGCACGGCGTGTGTACGCGCGCCTCCTGGGCTGCGTGCCTTTCGTGGATGCTACGAGCCGGTCGAGGCGGCAGAGGTGGCAGAGGTGGCAAGCCCCGGCAAACGTGTGGCTTCACCGGCAATGCGTTGCCGTAGCAGGGCGTCCAGGTCGTCGGCCGACGTGGGGCGACCCAAGTAGTAGCCCTGGCAATGATCACAACCGACCGACGTAAGGCGCCGGTACTGTTCGGCGGTTTCGACCCCCTCGGCCACAACCGTCATCCCCAGCAAGTGGGCAAGCTCAACGACTGCGCACACGATAGGCTGACTGGCTTCATGCCGTCCAAGGTCGGCGACAAAGCCTTGATCGATCTTCACATTGTCGAACGGAAACCTCTTGAGATAGTTGAGCGACGAGTAGCCTGTCCCAAAGTCGTCCAGAGCTAGGTTCACGCCCAGTTGTTTCAGTTCGGTAAGCACAACGAAGGTCCGGTCGCTGTCGCGAAGGAAAACGGTCTCCGTCACCTCCAAAGTCACCAATTTCGGGTCGGTGCGGGTATCGGAGAGGACGCCGGCGACCGTAGCCACGAACCTGGGCGCCATAAGCTGGTGAGCCGACACCTTGACCGACATCGTGATGCCTGCGGCCCGGACGCTGTCCAAGCGCTTTCGATCCAGACAGGCCCATTCAAGAACCAAACGTCCGATCTCGGTGATCAGACCGGACTGCTCGGCCAGCGGTATCAGCACTGCCGGGTTCACTAGCCCCCGGGACGGATGGTCCCAGCGAAGAAGAGCCTCGACACCGGTGATTCGTCCGTCGCCGGTCTGAACGATGGGCTGGTATTCCGTTCGCTGCTCGCCCCGTGCCCATGCACCGCGCAGATCGCGTCCCAGGCTGGTCTGCTGGGCGGTCAGATCCTGCTCGCGCAGATCGATGATCTGATGCACCCCACCTCCTTTGCGCTTGGCCTGGTACATCGCGGTATCCGCATCTTGAAGCAACTGCTCGGAAAGCTGGTCGCCCCGGCCGGAGAAGGCGATGCCGACGCTGGCCGACATATCAACATCGGCGGCCGAAAGAACGAACGGCGCCGACAGCGCGGTGCCGATCCGAGCCGCGATCACATCGGCCTCCGCCGGCCCGTTGAGGTCCTCACACAGGATGACGAACTCATCGCCTGAAATGCGCGCCAGTGTGTCGCCGGGACGCATCGCTGCCGTCATTCGCTGGGCAACCGCCACCAGCATCTCGTCGCCGACACTGTGGCCGTAGAGGTCGTTTACCATCTTGAAGCGATCAAGGTCCGCGAACAGGACGGCGGCCATCTTGCCCGATCGGGAACTACGAAGAACCGCGTGATCCATGCGCTCCAGCAAGAGGACCCGGTTGGGAAGGCCGGTCAGCGCGTCGTGCAAGGCCCGCTCGCGGGATCGGTCGGACGAGTCCCGCAGATCGGCCCGCGCCTGCGCGTTCAGCAAATAGGCAGTCGCAACATCGGCCAGCGTCTGGGCCGCACTCATGGCGGCGGCGTCCAGCGGCCCGGGCGTATCACGGTACAAGTCAAGAGCACCCAGCCGTTCTTCGCCGTGCCGCAGCGGGAAGGTAAACGCCGCCGCCAGCCCCGCCTCAAGAGCGCGGGGTGAAAAGTTCGGGAACCGGCGCTCATGGCGAAGATCCGGCACGGCGACCGCTTCGCCGGTCTGATACGCCGCCAGACATGGCCCCTCGTCAAGCTCGGTTTGCAACTGCTCGAAGCGCAGCGCCGATTCGTCCGATGCAGCCACGTAGCGAGGATCGGTGCCGGGCGAGATGAGCGTTACCCCGGCTGCTGTAATCGGGAGGATCTCGACGATACGCTTCACCAAGTGGTCAAGGATGCCCTGGATCGGGAAGTCCGTCAGCATGGTGCGGGCGAACTCGCTCAGCACATCCGAAAGCCTGTGCTCGTCGTCGTTCCCCAGCTGCCCGGTCATTCGCCGATCAATCCGAAATGCCGAATGCCCAGGTGCCCGGCCGGCAAAAGCAATGCCTTCCCCCTCGAGTTTCCCTGGCGCCGTGCGCCTCATCGGAACCCTCGCGGTAGAAGGCAAGATGAATATAGCCCTCCGGCAGGAAACGAAACCCCCGAAAAGGGGCGGCGCCGTAGACTTCACCCCTCATTGCTTGCGTTCCCTCAGCCTGACGTGCGCTGAGATCTCGAACAATGCGTCAACAAGAACGCGATCGAGGCGCGCGTCGAACGGCTTGCGCTCGCCTGAGTTGTGCCATATCCAGCCGCCATTTGGACGAATTGTGATCTGTCAGGGGGAAGCGTGAATTCCATGGTGAACGGATTGGTTTCATGCTTTCGAGGAGCCCGGCGCGCCGGTTTAGGCCGAAGGTGAATGGATCTGGGAATGCCCGATGGTCGGATCGGGGCAGCGGAGGTTAGCAGCCGTCCTAATGGATCCAGACCGGGGTTCCGACCGGTGCCCAGCGGTAGAGCGCCTTGGCATCGCTCGGCCCGATTCGCACGCAGCCGTGTGAAGCCGGTCGCCCCAGCGTCCGAGCCCCGATCAGGTGCTTGGACCCGTTGGCGTGCGGCAATGAGTGCAGGTTGTAGTTCCGGTAGAAGTTCATCGCATACGGCATCCACACTTTCCACTTCCGCGACCACCACCGCACGCCCTTGGCTCGAATCTTGAAACGGCCCGAGGGCGTTCGATACCCGGGCTTCCCCGTCGAGATCTTGAATTGCATCACGACACGGCCGTCCTGCCACGCCGTCATGCGCTGCGTTCGCAGAGAGATCTCGATCAGCCGGCCTCGGGGATTGCGAGAGTCGGGGTTCAACCGCACCGGAGCCGGCCTCGGCTTAGGCGCGACCGCCGCGGGAGGCGGCTGAACAGCGACCGGCGTGGGGGAAGCGACCGGCGTGGGGGAAGTGACC
>JBKKBA010000486.1:0-4045 GCA_046714275.1 Actinomycetota bacterium | reverse complement strand
CCCCGTAACCCGTCGCGTTCGGATGCGGGTCGCCTTCGAACCCCGATCCAGCGCAGAACCAGGTCCACTTACAGGCGTTGGCCACGTTCACCGGCACCCTCCCCCACCGAGTCGACACCAGATGAGTGAAGTCTCCGATGTTGAAGTACGCAGGGCCGGCCACATCGGCGAACAACGCGCCTTCGCCCCGATAGGTGGCCGCCAGCCCATCGTTCATCGCCTGCATGCTCACATTGTCGACGACCGCCAGGACCTGCCCCCCTGGGATGAGGGTCCAGAACCCGAGGAAGGGATCCCAGTAGCTCATCCCAGCGATGGGAACACCCGGCGCCGCGTCTCGCAACGCCTCGATGATAGAAGCCAGGCGCGCTTGCACACCCGGCATCGCCCGGCGCACGCAGACGAGGTTGATCACGCCCGGTCCGGTCAAGCATCGCTCGAGGACGTCGTTGACGCCGACGTTGATGGTGATGAATGCGATGTGGCCCGCGTGGGTTTGCAGGAAGTCGGTCGCTTCATCCAGCTGGGCCCCAGACGGATAGTCGCACGGGCTATTGGTGCCCGAGATCAAACTCTTCGCGGTCTCGCCGGGGCACCCCAGCTTCAGCAACTGCAGCTCGGGCATGGTGGCTTGGATGCGTTGGTGCAGCTGGTCGGCATAGCCGTGGGAATCCGATCCGACCGGTTGATACCCCGCCGCCGCCGAATCGCCGAGCGAGACATAGTACGTGGCCTCGGTTGACCCGCGGGCGGGGTTGGCCGGGCCGACGAGGGCGACGGCCAGAATCGTCGCCGATATCATGAACTTCAGGTTCTGTCTCATCGCTACGATCACCCGGCACCTCCTTTACGTGACTCAACCTGTGCCACGTGGGCCGTTCGGCCGACTCGAGTAGAGAATCGCGCGGGAGCCCTACTCGAGGTAATGGACGTCGGACCACAGTCAGCTTGCGGAAGGGGAAGAGTTTCTTGCCGGATGGGTAGGGCGAGGGCGTCCTACTCGCTCGCGCCGGAGGGCCATGCGCTGCATGTGCTGGCGCAACGAGCCGCGGGCCGAACGCCGCACCGACCCGCGACCAGTGTCATGCTCTGCCTCACTCGCCGGGTGGAGAGCAGCCACACGTCTGGTACGTTTCGTCTGACGCGCGTCCGGAGATTCCGCGAGCGCAGTGTTTGTTGAGGGTTTCCGAAGAGGCCGGCAGGGTTGGTTGGATCTACATCCACAACCTCAAAGAGCCAGAAGGGGACTGCAGGCGGCTAAGGCTGCGAACCTTAGGCGGGTTCACGCTCGGCAACCAGGCTCTTTCGAGCATCGGTTAAAGCCTACGACCCACCGTACGCGATTAGCACCTCGGTCTACGATTACATCAAGAACGGCAGTGCCGGTTGCGGTCACCCTTTCGAGGCCGGGTTTGTGAAGGCGTAGCCCGTGCCTATCCAGCCGAGCTCCACGAATCCGTAGCACAGCTTCGTCAAGCACGACTTGTTCGTAACGACGCCGCCGGTGGGGTGGAAACCCCCCTGTTTCGTGACGCACGAGAGGGACGCGGAGATGCAAAGGCCGACCCTCCAGGGGACTTCGTACGGGCTTGAGATCCTGTACGTCATCTTCGCGAACCCTCTTTGTTTGAAGGAGCACGGATCCTCGGCCGGATAGACGGCGACGCATGCTCCCGCAAGCTTTGCCGCCGCTCGTCCGGAGGCCGGCGCGGAGAGGGAAACAAGGAGAGCCATCCACGCCAACGCTACTGCGAGTCTTGTCTGCGATCTCGCTGCCATCGGTCTCTCCTCGTATCCGATCTCTCCGCCGCGATCCCGGCTAGGCCGTTCAGCCGACTCGAGAAGAGAGTAGCGCGGGAGCCTTACTTCGAGGTAATGGGCGCCAGACCACAGTCTGCTTGCGGAAGGGGAAGAGTTTCTTGCCGGATGGGTAGGGCGAGCGCGTCCTACTCGCTCGCGCCGGCGGGCCATGCGCTGCATGTGCGGCGATAGGGCGTCCCGGCCGGAAGGTACCGGGTCCACTCCGTTCGCGACAGGTTCCGTCCGGCGATCGCGCACGCGCGGGCCTTCCACGTCGACAAACGGAGGTCCCACAGCGTGACCCTGCTATCGAGCCCGGCGACGGCGAGGAACGACCCGTCTGGGCTGAACGCCGGCCGGAGTGGAAGGAATGCGGTCCGAAGATCGATTTCGGGGGCGAGCGACGCCGGCCTCGGGGCAAGCAGCTCCTCACCGAAACCGGCTCCCGACGCCGGATCCCACAACCGCGTCGCGCCCGACAGCTCGGTCGTCGCGAGGAATCGCCCACGTGGATCGTAGGCCGCACCGGCGATCAGACCCGTGTGCCCGGTCATCGGCGGCACAGCGAGCCGCTGTCCTGCAACATCCCAGAGTCGCACGACCGCGGCTCCCCCTGTCGCCACCCGCTTGCCGTCGGGCGCGTAGGCGAGTGCCAGCATCCCGTCGTCCACCACGTCCATGGCCCGTCCGAAAGGCATCTGGGTTGCGACGTCCCAGAGCTGCGCGCGTTCTTCGGAGCTTCCGCTGACCAGTCGTCGTCCGTCGGGACTGATTGCGAGGGACGGGACACCGTGTTTTCCTGGGATCATCGCCTTTCCGTACCGGCGACGAGTGGCAACGTCCCAGAGTTGGATCTCGCCTTCGCGGTCGGGGTTGAAGAGGTCGCGCGGGCCGTTCGGATCCACGGCCGCAGCCAACAGCTTGGCGTCGGGGCTGAACGCGACCTGCCAGATCCATGCGCTGCCCGCCTCGAGCGTCCCGACGGACGCTTTCGTCGACGCGTCCCACAGACGCACCTTCCCGTCGACCCCCGCGGCAGCAAGGAGCCGACCGTTGGGGCTGTACGTCACCGAAAGGACCGGCGACCCGACGGCGAGGCGCTTCGTTTCCGCTCGCGATCTCGGATCGTGGATGCGTACGGTTCCGTCGAAGCCGGCGAGCGCCAGCTCCCGGCCGTCGGGACTGAACGCGGCGCCGAGGGCGGCGGTAGTCTCGTCCCCGAGGGGTTCTCCGATGGCTCGCCGTCCGCTCATGTCCCAAAGGACGACGGTCCGGCGGTGCGCCGAGGCGAGGAGGCGACCGTCGGGGCTGAACGATATCGACTCGACGGGGATCGTGTCCGCGTCGAGTGGAGGGCCGAACGGGACGCCGGTCGCGGTGTCCCAGACGAACACCGACCCCTTGAAGGATCCGGCCGCAACGAGACGTCCGTCGGGACTGTAGGCGATCGATGCGACGGGTGTTGCGCCAACGGAGAGCCGCCTCCCGATCCGCTCACCGGTGCTGACGTCGAAGATCGACACGTCACCCTGCTCGTCGCCGGCGGCAAGGGTTCGACCGTCGGGTGAAAACGCCAGGGCAGACACGTGGGCGTCGGCCGCGGCGATGGTTGCGCGTCCTGCGCGCGTCGAAGGAACGCCGAAGATCTCCAGACGCCCCGCATCACCCGACGCGACGATCAAACGCGAATCGGGGCTGAACGCGATCGGTCCCGTCCCCTGCTCTTCGGGATGCTCCCGCGTCGCGATCGGCGCGCCCAGGAGCTTGCGACTCCGCGCGTCCCACAGCGTGATGTGCGAGATCTCTCGTCCGCCGGCCGCGATGAACCGTCCGTCGGGGCTGTACGCCGTGTGTTGCAGCCAGGCGCCGTCGGGACTCCGCAACTCGCCGTTTTGGGAGCGACTCGCTACGTTCCATAGCTCGACGCTTCCCTGCTCGTTGGGCACGGCGATCGTCGCGCCGTCGGGACTGAAGCTTCCGCTCCCCCACCCGCTTCCGCTCGACCGCATCGGCGCCCCGGTCGAGCGGCCCTTCGCGACGTCGAAGAGCCTCGTTCCGTCGAGGCCGACGGCGGCGAGCGTTTCGCCGCCGGGAGAAAACGTGACAAAGGGCGGCGAATCGAAGCCGCCGAGCTGGGCATGTATCGCCATCGCATGTCCCAGTGCCCCGAGCAGCGCGCCTTCAGTGTCGACGGAATCACGCAGACCGTTCGCTTCGAGCGCGAGGAGCAGCCCGAGGTCGGGAT
>JBKKBA010000485.1:0-3522 GCA_046714275.1 Actinomycetota bacterium | reverse complement strand
GACTACATCCTTTCGCTGCTGCCCGAAGAGCGCCAGACGATGCTGTTCTCGGCGACGCTGGACGGAGAGATCGCCCGGCTGGCGGCCCGGTTCACCAATCAGCCGGTGCGGCACGAGATCGTTGACGCGCGACCCATCATCGAAAGCGCCGTGCATCGCTTCATTCCGGTTGCTCATAGCGAAAAGACTCCGGCGCTGATCCGCGAGCTGGCCGGCGATCGCGGCATGACACTGATCTTCGTGTCCACCAAGCGCATGGCCGACCAGTTGGCGCGGATCCTGAAAGATGAAGGCTTCGGGGCACAGCCGCTGCACGGCGACATGAGCCAGGTGCTGCGCGAGCGAGCGCTGGCCCGGTTCGCGTCGGGCAAGGGCGACGTGCTGGTCGCCACCGACGTCGCCGCGCGCGGCCTGGACCTTGAGCACATCACGCACGTCATCAACTACGACCCGCCGAACGACGACAAGGGTTACGTGCACCGCATCGGCCGCACCGCGCGAGCCGGCCGCTCCGGCACCGGGATCACGCTGGTGACGCCCGATCAGCGCGGCGAGGTCAGCCGCATGGCCGCCCGCCTGAAGCTGCACGTGGAGTTCCAAGATGCCGGCATGAAAGTGCTGCCGCCGCAGAAGGTCTTCACCGGCGGACGTGGCCGCAGCCGCCTGATGTCCCCGCCACGCCGCCGCAAGTTCTAACCGTCGCGGCGACGCTCATACCGAAGCATCATCGCGCCGTGCCACTCCCGCGGCTCCGCAGCAACAAATCCCGCCCGCTCGAAGGCCTTTTGCGAGCCAAAGTTCCCCTCTTTGACATAAGCAACGACGACGGCCGCGTCGCGCGCCTCAAACAACGCACGGCAGCCGGCATCGATCAAAGCCACGCCAACGCCGGCCCCGCGCCGCGAAGGCGCGACGTTGATCCCGATCTCAGCCTCGTCGCCCAAGGTCCCGAACCGCACAATGCCCACCGGCTCATCCGCGTCGTCCTCACCGATGAACAGATCCGACGAAGGATCAGACAGGCGCTTAGCGAACCACGCCAAGTGGTCCTCCCAAGGAATCACCGCCGAATGAACCGAAGCCTCCCGCGCCACCGGATCGTTCGCCCACTCAAAGACCAGCCCGCAGTCCTCCATCACTGCCCGCCGAACCCGCATGCGCGAACTGTAGCGGCGGTCTCTCCGTAAACACGCAGCTTAGGTAAAACGATGCCCCGAGAGGCGACTCGGGGCATCGTTTGGATCTTTGATTCGCTATTCGCCTTCTGAGACCTCGCCCAGCGGCTCCACTGCGTCAACCACGGCTTCGTCGGCCAAGTCGATGCCTTCGACACCTTCGACGCCTACGGCCACTTCGGGCGGCGTGACGACGGCGTCGTCGTCGTACGGCGTGGCGAACTGCGGAGGCAGCGGCACTTCGAACGGACGGCCGCCCTCTTCCATCAACGGTGACTCGTCGTCCATCGTCGCCGGCACGGGGTACAGGCGCTCCGGCATCTCCGTCGGGTACACGCGGATCGTCCGGTAGCGCGCCATGCCCGTCCCCGCGGGGATGAGCTTGCCGATGATGACGTTCTCCTTCAGACCCAGCAGCGGGTCCGACCGCGCCGAGATCGCCGCGTCGGTCAGCACACGGGTCGTTTCTTGGAACGACGCTGCCGACAGCCACGAGTCGGTCGCAAGCGATGCCTTCGTGATTCCCATCAGCATCGGTCGCGCGGACGCCGGATTGCCGCCGTCGCCGACGACACGCCGGTTGACGCTCTCGAAGTGCTTGCGCTCGACCAATTGGCCGGGCAGGAACTCGCTGTCTCCAGGCTCCAGCACGTTCACGCGGCGCAGCATCTGACGCACGATCAACTCGATGTGCTTGTCGTGGATGGTCACGCCCTGTGAGTGGTACACCTTCTGGACCTCGCCGACCAGGAAGATCTGGACGGCTTGCGGGCCCTGAATTCGCAGGATCTCGTGCGGGTTGACCGATCCGTCGGTGATCTGCTGGCCGACCTCGACGGGGCCGCCGTTTTCGACGCGCAGACGCGCGCGGCGCGGCACCTTGTAGGTCACTTCTTCCTTGCCGTCCGACGATGTCAGCTTGATCTCGCGAGCCTTGTCGCCCTCGATGATCTCGACGGTTCCGGTCAGCTCGGCGATCTGCGCCTCACCCTTCGGCTTGCGGGCCTCGAACAGCTCGACAACACGCGGCAGACCGTGCGTGATGTCCTCACCGGCGACTCCACCGGTGTGGAACGTCCGCATCGTGAGCTGCGTTCCCGGCTCGCCGATCGACTGGGCGGCGATGATGCCGACCGCCTCGCCGGCCTCGACCAGCCGCCCGGTTGCCATGTTCCGCCCGTAGCAGGCGGCGCAGACACCGTAGATCGCATCGCAGGTCAGAACCGACCGCGCGACCACCTTCTCGACTTCGGCGTCGGCAAGCAGATCCTTTTCAATATCGGTGATCTCGTCGCCGGCCTTCAGCAGCTTCTTCTTTGAGCCGTCGATCTTGGTCGTGACGTCGTCGGCCAGCACGCGACCGAACAGCTTCGTGTCCAAGTCCGTCGACGGAACGGGCGAGCCGTCCTTGCCACGGACCGTCACGCGGACCGGCACACCCTTGTCGGTGCCGCAGTCCATCTCGCGGATGATCACGTCCTGTGCGACGTCCACCAAACGGCGAGTCAGATAACCCGAGTCCGCGGTTCGTAGCGCCGTGTCGGCAAGGCCCTTGCGAGCACCGTGCGTCGAGATGAAGTATTCGAGTACCGACAGGCCCTCGCGGAAGTTCGACTTGATCGGACGCGGGATGATGTCGCCCTTGGGGTTCGCAACCAGGCCACGCATGGCGGCGATCTGACGAATCTGCATGAGGTTTCCTCGGGCTCCTGAGTTGGCCATCATGTAAATCGGGTTCAACGGGGTGAAGTTTTTCTCCATCGCGATCCGGACGTCGTCGGTGGCCTGCGTCCAGATCTCGATCAGCTCCTGGCGACGCTCGTCGCCGGTGATGACACCCTTGCGGTGCAGATCCTCGACCTTTTCCGCGCGCTTTTCGTACCGCTCCAGGATCTCGGCCTTGTCGGGCGGCGTCATCACGTCGGCGACCGCAATGGTCACGCCGGCACGCGTCGCGTAGTGGAAGCCCAGGGCCTTGAAGTTGTCCAGGATGTTCGCGACGGTCGCCTTGTCGTAGGTTTCGACGCAGTCGTCGACGATCTCGCCGATCTGCTTCTTCATCAGATTGGAGTTGACGTACGGGTAGTCGGCCGGCAGCGCCTCGTTGAAGATGACGCGGCCCACGGTCGTCTCGATCAGCGGCGCATTGCCGTTGGAATCGGCCAGGCCCTGCACGGCCGCCAGAAGCCCGATGTTCTTCCCGGGCATCCGGACCTTGATCTTGGCCTGCAGGTCGATGTCTTTGAAGTCCAGGGCCATGATCACTTCGTCGGGTGAGCCGAAGATCTTGCCCTCGCCCGTCGCGCCCTCGGTCAGCAGCGTCAGGTAGTACAGCCCCAGCACCATG
>JBKKBA010000484.1:0-8212 GCA_046714275.1 Actinomycetota bacterium | reverse complement strand
ACTCCTACGGAGTGCTGTCTGGCACGTCGATGGCCACGCCGCACGTCGCCGGCGTCGCCGCGGTTGTCATGTGGAAGAACAGCTTGACGAACGTGCAAGCTCGCAACGCCATGGTGAACTCGGCCGTGGCCGTCGCGTCGAACGGCGGGCGCTCCGCATGCAACGGATACAAGCGCGTCAACTTGGCGGCAGCAGTGGGCGGAGGCAGCACCGAGCCGCCACCGCCGGGCGGGATCGTCGGAACGGTGACCGACGCGACCTCCAAGGCGGGGATCTCCGGGGCGACGGTTGCCTGCGGCACGGCGGGAACGGCGACGACGGGGACCACCGGGTCCTATTCGCTCGGCAATGTCCCGGTCGGCAGCTACACGTGCACCGCATCGAAGACCGGGTACCGCAGCAAGAGCCAGAATGTCGGCGTGACCAGCGGCCAGACGACGACGGCCAACTTCGCCCTGAGGAAGGCCTAGCCGCGACCCATCAGCGCAAAGACCGCCCTCAAAGACCGCTCTCTTCGGAGGGCGGTCTTTGTGTCTGCGGGTTGACACAGGCAACCTACGCAGGCGTAAGATACGAAGGCGTAAGATACGCTTGCGTAGGTTTCCATCCGGGCGCCCCCGGACGCACGAAAGGTAGTGCCGATGCCCGTTCAGACCCCCGCTCCCCCGCTCGCCTCCCCGCAACCACAAGCCCTCCGCGAAGAATCACCGGAGATCCGGGGCATCATCACGCTGACGGCACGCGAACTCCGCTTTCAGCGGCGCGTCACGCTGGTACTCACGGCTGGCCCGGTGCTGGGCGTGGCCTTTGCGATCCGGGCCTTGTGGGGCCGCGGCATCAGCGGCCTGGACTTCGGGTTGTTCCTGGGCCTCTACCTGGCGACCGGGCTGGGGATCACGGTCGGCTACCACCGGCTTTTCACCCACGGCAGCTTCCGCGCGGCCAAGCCGGCACGCGTTGCCCTGGCCGTCATGGGATCGCTGGCCGTGCAGGGTGGCGTCATCTCGTGGAGCGCGACGCATCGTCGCCATCACGCGTATGCCGACCAGTACGGCGATCCGCACTCGCCGCATCTGGTCCAAGCGGCCGGCATCAAGGGCGTCCTGCTGGGTCTTTGGCACGCACACTCCGGCTGGCTGTTCGACAAGGAGCGATCAAACACCGCCGAGTGGACTCCGGACTTGATGTCGGAGCCGGCGATGGTGCGCATCGAGCGTTCGTTCCCGGTACTGACGCTGGCCAGCTTCTTCGCGCCGGCGCTGCTGGGCTACGCGCTGTCGGGCTTCACGCTGCGTGGATTGATCGGCGGGTTCCTCTGGGGTTCACTGGCTCGCATCTTCCTGCTGCACCACGTGACTTGGAGCATCAACTCGATCTGCCACTTCTACGGCAAAGAGGCATACCGCGCGCGAGACGAGAGCCGCAACGTCTGGCCGATTTCGGCGCTGAGCTTTGGCGAGTCGTGGCACAACAACCACCACGCGTTCCCCTGGTCGGCGCGCTTGGGGCTTCGCGCGTGGCAGGTCGATCCCGGCTGGTATCTGATCCGCACGCTGCAGGCGTTGCGCATCGCATCGAACGTCAAGGTCCCGACCAAGAAGCAACTGGCGGCACGACGCATCGACTAGGGTGCATCGCGTGAGCGATTCCGGCGACAACGTCGTCAACCTGAAGCCGGGCGGCGCCGCCGGACAGGGCGAGGTCAAGCCGCGCGTCCGCCTGACCGGTGGCGAGCGGCGCGAGCAGATCCTGGGTGTTGCTCGATCGATCTTTGCCGAACGCGGCTACGAGGCGACGACGGTCGAAGAGATCGCCGATCGCGCCAAGATCAGCAAGCCGGTCGTCTACGAGCACTTCGGCGGCAAGGAAGGCATCTACGCCGTCATCATCGACCGGGAAGTGCGCAGCCTGATCGACCGCATCGCCCTGGCGCTCAGCGCCTCTCACCCTCGCGCCGCGCTGGAACAAGCCGCCGGCGCCTTCCTGGGCTACATCGAAGAGGAGCAGGACGGGTTTCGGATCCTGGTGCGCGACGCACCTCCCGGCGGCGCCCGTGGCTCGTTGTCGAACGTGATGAGCGACATCGCCATCCACGTCGAGGGCCTGCTGGCGCGGGAGTTCAAAGCTCGCGGATACGACCGCAAGATTGCGCCGCTGACGGCGCGCGCGCTGGTCGGCATGATCGCCTTCACCGGTGAATGGTGGCTGGAGACCGGAAGGCCCAAGCGGAAGACCGTCGCCGCTCACGTCGTCAACCTGGCGTGGAACGGGCTTCGCCATCTGGAGAAGGATCCCGAACGATCGGCGCCGTGAAGCCGCGCTTCGGCTGCGGCGGCAAAAACGTGCCGCCCAACCCCGTGATCCGAGATCGGGCGACCCGCCGTCGCAGGTGCGTGAGGCCTAGGCCTGCAGAACCGCCTGCACATCCAGTTCGATCGTGACCTTCCGGCCGACGACAACGCCACCCGTCTCCAGCACCTGGTTCCAGGTGATGTCCCAGTCGTCGCGGTCGATCTCTGTTTTCGCCGAGAACGCGGCTCGTGTTCCGCCCTGCGTGTCGGTCGCGAGACCCACCAGCTCGACATCCAGCGTGACCGGCCGCTCGACACCGCGGATCATCAGGTGGCCGGACAGGCGGAACGTGTCCTCACCCGTGACTTCCAGCCCGCTGCTGCGGAAGGTGATCGTCGGGTGCCGCTCGACATCCAGGAAGTCGGGCGAGCGAAGGTGCCCGTCGCGCATCTGGTTCGCCGTATCGATGCTGGCGGCTTGGATGGTAGTTTCGGCCCACGAGGCCGCCGGATCCTGGTCGATGTGGATGGTGGATGCGAAGTCGCCGAATCGCCCCCGCACCTTGGTCACCATCAAGTGACGAGCCCAGAACGTCACGCTTGAGTGCGCCGGGTCGACCTGCCACGTGCCGGCCTGGGGCTTCCTTGTTACCACCGCTGCCTGGGTCATACTCTCCTCCTTCAGATAGTCCGTTGCTTCTTCAACTGTTGTTGCAGCAACTATATTCCCCCAGATCATTGTGTCGTCAACTATTTCATGGAGTAGAATCTGACCCATGAGGGAACGCGGCGACGAGCGCGGGCTGACGGCCTGGCTGGCGGTGCTTCAGGCACAGGCCGCGGTGGTGGAACGCCTGGAAGGAACCCTGGAGCGGGAAGCAGGGATCTCGCTTGCCTGGTTCGAAGTCCTGCTCCACCTGTCCGGAGACCCCGAGGGACGGCTCCGCATGGCCGACCTGGCTCGCTCGCTGATCGTCTCGAAGAGCGGCGTCACCCGGCTGGTCGATCGAATGGAAGAGGCGGGAATGGTCCGGCGCGGTTCATGCGCGGAGGACCGGCGGGTGACCTACACCGTGATCACGGCGGCGGGACGAGCAGCCCTGGCACGATCTCTGCCCGTCCATCATCGCGCCGTCGCCGATCTGTTCACCCGGCACCTGAACGCCGGCGAGCTGACCGCCGTTCGCGCCGCGCTTGGAAAAGTGATCGCAGCGAACGGCTTTGCGGAGCCGCCGTGCATTACGTCCGTCGCATCCGTCGCCGACTCTCCCGGCGGCGTCCGGCGGCGGCGCGCGCGCGTTCGCTCGTAGAGCGCCTTACGGAACGACGCGGAACTGCGCCATCATGGCGCGATCTTCGTGCTCCAGGATGTGGCAGTGGAACACGTAGGGACCCAGGTGATCGGTAAATCGCGAGACCACCTCGACGACCTCGTTTGGGCGCACTCTGAACGTCTCTTTGAGTCCTTGCTCGGCCAGAGCATCGTCGGCGTCGTAGGGCTCCAGGGACAGCCTGCCGGTCAGCCACCAGTCGACGTCGTGGATGTGCATCAAATGATCGACCGGCGTGGTGTTCACAAAGATCCACCGTTCCGCGGACCCCCGACGCGGGTTGAACGGGATGGTGTCGTCGCGCATCGGGTCGAACGTCCGGCCGTTGATCGTCCAGATCAGATCGCCGGCCAGGCTTTGACCAAGCACCCACAGGCGGGTATCGATCGGAGTGGGAACTGGTGCGGGATCCAGCAGGCGAAGCGTCGCCGGCACCGGCGTGCTGTCGTCACTCAGGTCGCGAGAAACCCTGAACTTCATGAGTTCCGCGGCCGGACCGAATCCCAGGCGATTCCGAAGGACAAGCTCCCGGCGCAGAAGGCCGTCGAAGTCGACGACGATCTCGGCACGCTCGGCAGGGCCCAAACGCAGCTTGGTTCGCTGGACCGGCTTCGGCAGCAGGCCGCTTTCGGTCGCGATCTGCGTCATCGCCATGCCGCCGCCCAACTCCAGCTCGTAGTCGGAGAGGTTGGACGCGTTCAGCAGGCGGATCCGGTAGCGACGGTCGCCGACATCGAAGAAGGGCTGCGCGGCGCCGTTGGCCAGCACGTGGCCCCCCACGCCGCTGGCGCGAAGACCGTTCGGATCGAACGTGTAGGGGATCTGGTTGCCGGCGTCGAACTGCCGGTCGGCCAGCATGATCGGTACATCGAACTCGCCCGACGGCAGGTCAAGCGCCGTGTCCTGCGGGTCGTCCAGGATCACCATGCCGGCCAGACCCTTCCACACGTTGCGCCCGGTCACGTCCATCCGGTGGTCGTGGTACCACTGGAACGCCGCCCGTTCCGGCTTGCCGTCCTCCACGAAGTCGTAGGTGTAGGTCCGGCTTTTCGTTTGCTCAATCAAATAGTCGTCCGGCTGTCCGTCTTCCGATGATGCGGAGTGGCTGCCGTGATGGTGGACGGTTGCGTCACCGGCTTCTGCCGGCAGGTTGTTGACGAACGTGACGCGCGTCGGCTGCCCGCTGGGACGACGAATCGTCGGACCGGGGAACATGCCGTTGTACGTCCACATCTTCGTCTTCGCGCCCGGCAGGATCTGGACGTCGGCTTGCTGCATCGTGATCGTCAGGTCCTGATCGGTCAGCACCGGAGGGATCGGCAGCGGCGAAGAGAACGGCACGTGCGCGGCGGCTGCCGGCTGAACGCGGGCCTGCAGTCCGCCGAACGCGGCGGCCAGCGCCAGCGCGGCGGCGGCCCACCGGGGAACGGCCATGCTGCGGACGCGCCGAGCGGCCGGCGTCCCGAGCCACGCAACCACGGCTGCAACAAAGAATGCGGGAATAGCTTCGGTGAAAGCGTGAGATGGCGACCAGGCAAGCGCGTGCGCATGACGCGCTGTTTGCTCGATCATCGCGTGCACGGCCGACGCGGGGACGATCACCGCGGAAAGAAGGAGGCCGAAGGTCGCAGCGAACGCGCCGCGAGGCCGCCGGCTCAACCGGCTCAACCGGCCCACCCGGCTCAACCGGCCGGCCACCAACACGCACGCCAGCGCAAGCGGAGCCAGCAACACGGCGTCCCCGGCAACGTGCGCAGCGTGGCCCGGCACCGATAGGCCGGCGGATTCTTGAAGATGAGCCAGGTGTCCGGCGCCGGCGACACCGGTCGCCGCAGTCAGGGCAATGCCCTTTGCCCTCTGCCAGGAAGTCATGGGTACGAATTCGGCCCGGCGGGCGAAGAACCCTGCCGCCGGGCGGATGATCACGGCGATTCGGAATCTGGGCCGGTGCCGGAATGGCTCACATCCGGCTCGATGAAGATATAGCGAGCGTCGGGGACGACCTGGCGGATGTCTTGCTCGGCCCGGTCGATGGCCGCGGCAAGATCGCCGGAATCCAGATCGGGATGCACGATGACCTTCGCTGCGACCAGGATCTCCCGCGGGCCTCGGTGCTCGGTCCGGAAGTGGGCGATGCCCTGGAATTGATCGACTCGGTCCAGCACTCCCCGGATCAAGGTTTCGGTCTCACCCGTTGCCGATTCGCCGATCAGAAGGCTCTTGGTCTCGATCGCCAAAAGAATCGCGATGATGCCCAGAAGAGCGGCGATCGACAGCGTCCCGTACGCGTCCCATACCGGCGTGTGCGACGCCGCGGCGACGATGACGCCGATCAGAGCAAGGATCAAGCCGACCAGAGCAGCCAGATCTTCCAACAAGACGACGGTCAGATCGGCGGTCTTGTTCTGACGCAAGAACGCCCACCACGATCGACCGGCCAGCATCGGCCTGGCGGCGTGAATGGCCGTGCGAAACGAGAAGATCTCGAGCACCACCGCGACCAGAAGCACGCCGATCGCGATGGCGGGAGAATCGATGGGCTCGGGATGGGACAGCTTGTGAAGGCCCTCCCGGAACGCGAAGCCGGCGCCGGCCGTAAAAAGTACGACGGCAACCACGAACGCGGCGAAGTACGCCTCGCGGGCGTAGCCGAAGGGATGGCCGGCGTCGGCCTTGCGCTTCGCGCGCCGCCCGCCCAGCAAGAGCAGGCCCTGATTGCCGGAGTCGGCAACCGAGTGCGCCGCTTCGGCCAGCATCGATCCCGACCCGGTAAAGAGGAACGCGACGAACTTCGCCACCGCGATTCCCATGTTCGCGACCAGCGCGGCGACGACGGCCTTCGTACTCCCTTCGGTGCTCATGTGGCGGGGAGTGTAGTGAAACCCGGCGCCCGTGGCTCGCCACGTAGACTGTCTTCCATGCCGCCGGACGAGCCGATCCTTGACCCCTTGCGAATCGAGATGTTGCGCTCATTAGATGACGGGCGGCTGCTGGGCGAGCTGATTGAGATGTTCACCCGTGAAACTCCGCAGCGCTTGGACGAGGCCCGCGTGGCTTTGGCCGCTCACGACTCGGGTGTCCTGGCCGCGACGGCCCACCGGCTGAAGGGCACTGCCGGCAACATCGGCGCACCGCGGCTGATGGAGTTCGGCGCATCGCTGGAGAGCGCGGCGCTGGCGGCCGACCTGGAGACGTGCGCGACGGTGATGGCGCAGATCGACGCGCACACGCCCGAGGTGCTGGCGGCGCTGGACGCGCTGAGAGGGCCCGCGTCGTAAAACCACTACGGCTTTGGCGGGGGGAATTGCCGTCGCATCAGCGCGTCCCATGCGCGGTCGGGCATTAACCTTCGAGCCACGAGCAGCGCGCGCGCCATCGCGGTGATCCGGTAGCGCGTCCGGGGCCGGCGGGCGACGATCGCGCGCTGGATGACGCGGGCGACCGCGTCGGGCGACGCGGCACGGCGTGACGAGCCTCCTTCGTAGGCGCCGTAGATCCGGTCGAACAGCGTCTGCTTGTACGAGGCGTACGGGCCGTCGCCGGCATCGGGAATCTGCTTGATCGCCGTGGTTCCAAAGTCGGTCTTGATCACCCCCGGCTGAATCAAAGAGACGCCGATGCCGAAGGGTTGCGCTTCGTACCGAAGCACATCGGTCAGCGCCTCCAGCGCATGCTTGGTGGCGTGATAGAAAGCGCCGCCGGGAAATGAAAGCCTTCCACCCATGGATCCGACGTTGACGATCCGCCCATACCCTTGCGCTCGCATGCCGGGCATGACGAGCTGCGTGAGGCGGACCAGCCCGATCACATTCGTTTCGAACTGACGGCGGACGTCGTCGATCGGGGCTTCTTCGAACGGCCCTTCCAAACCGTAGCCCGCGTTGTTCACCAAGACACCCACGGCGCCATGGGTCGCGGTGACACCGGCCAGAGCATCGTGCATCGTTTGTTCGTCACAGACGTCCAAAGGCAGGGTTTCGCATCCGGCTGCGCGCAGATCGTCCAGCGTATCGATCCGCCGGGCCGTGGCGATCACCGGCATCCCGGCTTTTGCCAGTCGCAGGGCGGTGGCGTGCCCGATGCCGCTGGAGCACCCGGTGATCAGCACGGCCTTGGAGATCGCCACGACGGCGCGGATCATAAGCGCTCGCCGTCGCTCGCAGTCGCTCGCAGTCGCTCGCCGTCGCTCGCCGTCGCTCCCCGGCTGCGATAGCGTGCCGCCGTGCTGCGTCCCCGCCTGCTGTCACGCTCCTACGTCCTGGTGTGCGTGGCGACGCTGGCCTACTACCTGTCGCTGCAGATGCAGGTGCCGCTGTATCCGGCGTTCTTGCGCGAGCGTACCGGTGCGTCGTCTGCCGTGATCGGGATGTTCATCGGGTCCTTCACAATGCTGGCCGTGCTGGCTCGACCGCTGGTCGGGCGAGAGCTGTCGCATCGCAGCCGCAGGCTGTTCATGGCGGCCGGTGGAGCGGTGACGGCGGCGGCAACGCTTGGCTACTGGGCGGCCGGATCGCTTCCGCTGCTGATCGCGATCCGCCTGCTTCACGGCACATCCACGGCGCCATGGGTCGCGGTGACACCGGCCAGAGC
>JBKKBA010000483.1:0-2598 GCA_046714275.1 Actinomycetota bacterium | reverse complement strand
TGGTGTCGAACGACGACTTCATCGACTTCCTCACCGAGCCGGCGTACGAGTTCGTGGCGGGGCTGCCGACGGCGAAGGACGTCGCCGCCGCCTGAAGATTCCTCCCTCTCCCTTGGGAGAGCGCCGGGGAGAGGGTCAACGGAACGCCCCGCGAGGGGCGTTCCTCGTTCAGGGCTGCCGCGTCTCCACGAGGTGACCCTCCAATCGGTCGAGCAGCCCGAACACTGTGCCGTCGTCCAGGACCTTCGCCCAATGGCCGTCGCAGAACAGAAGGCTGCCGATCTGTGTCTGGATGCAAAAGTTCTATTAGAGGCGCCCCCAAGCGCATGTGGTGAGCCCCGGACTAGGTCAAAATACCGCCTGCCATGCCCATATCCCCTAGGAGAGCCGCCCAAGACAAGGACCTGCGCAACCAGCCCGCCTACGGGCTGGCGGAAGCCGCTCGCTACTTGAAGCTCCCGCCGGCCACCCTGCGATCATGGGTAGCCGGGCGCAGCTATTCCACGAGCGGAGGCCCGGGACGTTTCGTGCCACTGATCCATCCGCCAGTGAAGCGCCCGCCCACGCTCGCGTTCTGGAACCTCATCGAGGCGCACGTCCTGCGCTCGCTCCGAATCGGTCACAGCGTCTCGATCCGCGACGTACGCAGGGCTCTCGACTATGCCCAGCGCAAACTGAATATCGACCGGCTGTTCCTGCACCCCGAGCTGCGCACGGACGCCGGAATGCTGTTCCTCGACCGGTATGGCGAACTGATCAATCTGTCCAAATCGGGACAACTCGTCATCCGCCAGGCCCTGGAGCGGCACCTGAAGCGGGTGGAGTGGGACGAATGGCAGTTTCCGGTACGGCTTTATCCGTTCCTGCCGGACGAGGAGCGGTCGGACAAGAGGCCCATCGCGATCGACCCCAAGATCGCGTTCGGGCGGCCCGTTGTGGTTCGCGCCGGCGTATCGACCGCAGCCATCGCCGATCGCCTCGACGCGAACGAGAGCGTCGAAGAGATCGCGGAAGACTACGGGTTGACTGTCGAAGAGGTCGAGCAGGCGGTGGTCTTTGAGCGGGCCGCCTGAGCCGCCGGTCTTCTTCACTGACCGAGACCTCGGCAAGCGCTTTCCGTCGATCCTTTCAGCTGCGGGCCTTGATGTACGCCGGCACATGGACCTCTTTCCCCACGATTGCCCCGACGAGACCTGGCTTCAACACGTCGGAGCACAAGGCTGGGTTGCCATCACACACGACGGCCGGATCCGATACAAGCCGAACGAGAAGGAGGCTGTGCTCAAGCACGGTGTGCGATTGCTGGTGGTGGTCGGGAAAGCCACCTTTCCGAAGCTCGCGGACAATTTCGTCGCGACCCTCGCTCCGATCATCGACTTCATCGGAAATCACCCGGCGCCGTGGATAGCGAAGGTCTATCGGCCGCCGGCCAAGGCGCAAGCCGGATCATCTGGAACCGTCACGCTTTGGCTATCTTAGGCAGGCGGCAAATGGGGATAAGCCGGCCGAAATCCATCCGCCGAACAGCCTTATCCACAATCCAGACTAGGGCGGTTTCGGCCCTAGAATACGGGTAGCCTGTCTTCTTCGGCCGCACCTGCGGCTCCGTCGCGATCCCCATGAACGACCTGTCCGCCGCCCGCCCGGGTGACGCCGCCGCATTGAACGACGCCGAGTTGCGCGAGGCCATCCGCATCCGCGGCGCGCGCCAGAACAACCTCAAGAACCTCGACGTCGACTTCCCCACCGGCCAGCTGATCGTGGTCACGGGCCCCTCGGGCTCAGGCAAGTCCTCGCTCGTCTTCGACACCCTCTACGCCGAAGGGCAACGGCGCTATGTCGAGACCTTCTCGCCGTACGCGCGCCAGTTCCTCGACCGCATGGACAAGCCGCAGGTGGATTCCATCGAGGGAATCCCGCCCGCGATCGCCATCGACCAGACCAACCCGGTGCGCACCTCGCGCTCCACGGTCGGGACGATGACCGAGATCAACGACCACCTGAAGCTCATGTTTGCGCGCGCGGGGCGCCTCTTCTGCAGCCAGTGCGCGCGGCCCGTGCGCCGCGACACGCCCGAGTCGATCCACGCCGAGATGGCCGCGCGCGCCGCGGCCGAAGGCGATCCGCGGCTCGTGATCACGTTTCCGGTGGACGTGCCAAAGAACTTCACCGAGGAGGAAGTCACCAAGCTGCTCCAGGGCCAGGGCTACACGCGCATCCACAATCACCCTCACCCCGACCCTCTCCCAAGGGAGAGGGGGAACAAGCGGCTCGAGGTGGTGCAGGACCGCGTGAAGATGTCCGCGGCCGAGAAGGCGCGTGTGGTCGAGGCGATCGAGGCCGCGCTGCGGGTAGGGGTTGGCAGAGTCAACGTGTTCGCGGGCGAGGAAGGCGGCGAAGCCTGGCGCTTCTCGACCGACCTGCACTGCGCGACCTGCGACATCCACTACAGCGATCCCACACCGGCGCGCTTCTCGTTCAACTCCCCCATCGGCGCCTGCGAGACCTGCCGCGGCTTCGGGCGCGTCATCGGCGTGGACTACGGGCTCGTGGTTCCCGACGAATCGAAGACGCTGGGCGAGGGCGCGGTCAAGATCT
>JBKKBA010000482.1:0-5299 GCA_046714275.1 Actinomycetota bacterium | reverse complement strand
GGCCCGGGCTCGGCTTCCTCACCGCACACCGCCTCGTCTCCTTTGCGCGCGTCTTTGGCTGGACCCGTAGCTATAGCTTGATCACGGTTTGGCTGGATCGCGCCGCGTCTTTGGCTCGACCCGCCCGAGTCTACTTCCGGCATGCGCTTGATCCTGGGAAATACGGCAGAGGTGCCCGTGCGTGCGCTTTGCCCCGAAGCCTTCGCGGCCGTCTGCCGGATTGTCCGAAGGAAGCGAGCATCGCGAAATCGAACGATTCACCCGAGCGCCCAGACGGAAAAACGGGGGCACGTGGAGGGGGAGCTTCATGAAGCGGTTTGTTGCGTTGGTTGCGCTGTGCGCGGCGACGATTGCGGTTCCGTCGCTGGGTCATGCGACTCCCGACTCCAGCCGGTTCTGGCGTTGGATCGACCAGGCGACGAACCCGATTTGGGGAGCGCATGGGACGACGGCCGCCGATGCGATCTACCCCACCGTCGTCAAGACCGGCACGGGTCTTCGCATGTGGTACGAGCACCGCGTGGACGACACCCAAAGCCACATCGCGACGGCGACCTCGACCGATGCGGTTTCGTGGACGGGCGGCGCCGACCTGACGATCGTCGGCGCGGTCGGCGTCCAGCAGCATCCCAGCGCCATCAAGGTGGCCAACGAATACCGCCTTTACTACTGGGTCGGCGACAACGAGCTGCCCGACCTTCGCATGGCGACCTCGACCGACGATGGGGCGACATGGGTCGATCGGGGAGAGCTGACGTTCGCCACGCCCGCGCCGCTGGTCGGCAAGATGCCGCACGTCACGGTGCTGCCGCAGGACGACGGCACCGGCTACGTCGGCTACTTCACGGCCGGCGCGACGTCGGAGATCCTGCGAGCGACGACCGACGATGCGGCCGGACGCACCGGCTGGACGAACTGGTCCACGGTGATCACCGCGCTGCAGTGTGGCGGATCATGCTCCAGTGCCACGGTTGTGCGTGATCCGGACGGCTACCGCCTGTGGTTCGCGCACGGAACCGACGGGATCAGCAGCATTTCCTACGCCGCAAGCGACGACGGCATCGCGTTCACGATTGATCCGAACACCGGCGACACCGGGCCGGTGTGGTCGAAGACCGACGGCGCCGCGTGGCGCGAGGATCGCACGTACGCCCCGTGGGCGATCAAGGGCTACGGCGTGGACTATTTCATGTGGTACACGGGACGATCCATGGCGCTGCAGTCACGGGTTGGGGTTTCGGTGGGACGGCCGATGGGGTCGGTCACGCTGACGCAATCCGGCGGCTCCACTGCGGTCGTTGAAGGCGGAGCGGTTGACACGTACCAAGTCGTCCTAACGTCGGCACCGACGGCCAACGTGAGCGTGCGTGCCGTTGGCTCGACACAGGTTTCGACGGCTCCGGCCTACGTGACGTTCACCGCATCGAACTGGAGCGTGCCGCAGACGATTACCGTCGCGGCCGTTCAGGACACGTCTCCGGAAGGCCCGCATGCCTCGCTGGTGCGGCATACCTCGACCAGTAACGATCCTGCCTTCGACGGCCTGGCGATCGGCACCGTCGCCGTGTCGATCACCGACGACGACGGCAATTTCCGAGTCACGGAAAGCGGCGGCGTCACGGCCGTCGCCGAAAGCGGCGCAACCGATACCTACACCATCGCGTTGGTTGCCGCGCCGACGGCTCCGGTGTCGGTGGCGATCACGCCCGACGCGCAGGTCGGCGTTTCACCTTCCGCTCTCAGCTTCGACGCATCCAACTGGAGTGTCGCGCAGACCGTGACCGTATCCGCTGTGAACGATACGGTTCCCGAAGGCACGCACGCCGGCGTGATCACGCAGTCGGCGTCCAGCGTGGATCCCGCCTTCAACGGCCCGCTGGCCGGCGTCACCGCGGTGATCGCCGACAACGACAACTCCGACATCACCCCGCCGCCGGCTCCGGTCATCACCTGCCCGGTTGCGACCATCACCCAGCGCACCACGACGATCACCGGGACCTCCGAACCGGGAACGTCGGTCGTGGTGTCGGTGAACGGCACCGCGCGGGGCGCCCGCGTGGCCGACATCCTGGGGAACTGGGCGATCGCCATCACCTTTACGGCGAACGGCTCATACTCGCTGACGGCGGTTGCGACCGATGCCGCCGGAAACGTGGGTCCCGTCTCGGCGCCGTGCGCCGTCGTCGTCGATGCCGACTTCACGCCGCCGCCGGCTCCGGTCATCACCGCTCCGGCACAGAACGCCTTTACCAAGGCCGTCGTCACGATCGCCGGAACGGCCGAGGATGGAGCGACGGTTCGGCTTTACGACAACGGAATCGCTTTTGGAGCGCCGGTGACCGCGACCGGCGGGGCATGGTCGGCTGACCTGACCATGGCCCAAGGCATCCACCGGGTCAGCGCGAAGGCGACCGACGCGTCGGGCAACATCGGGCAGACGTCGGCCGTTCGCACGTTCACCGTGGACACCTCCGCCCCGTCGGTGTCGATCACGCGACCCGGCGGCTATCTGGGATTCCAGTTGATTCGGATCGGAGCCGACCTTCGCGGATCGGCCTCGGACGGCTTGTCGGGCGTCGAGCACATCGAGATCACGCTCACCAATCTGCTGGACGCCACGCAGGAAGTGCGGATCGCGGTGTGCGCCGTCTGTCCCGGATCGCCGGTGACCTGGCGAATGCCGGCCGACGTCGGAATGGGAATCTGGGACGTCAGCGCCGTCGCCTATGACCGAGCGGGAAACATCTCGCGCGATGCATCCGACACCCTGATCATTCTGTAAAGACCCTGCGGGTCCGCCCGGCGCATCCTGCTCGCCCGGCTCGGGAGCGGGATGCATTTTGTTTGGCGCTGCCGCCGTGCGTCCCGCACACAGGCCCCTTGCAGGTGTTCTGGGGAATGATGTATATACATCATGTGAAAAGAACCCAGATTTACCTGAGCGAACGAGAGGATCGGCTTCTTGCGCAAGAGGCGCGCCGGACCGGCAAGTCGCGGGCGGCCCTGATCAGAGAAGCGATCGTCCGCGTGTTCGACTCGGACGAGCGAGAGACGCGAAAGACGCTGGCGGCATTGCACGACGCGTTCGGGGCGTGGAAGGATCTCCCCGATTCGGAGTTCCAGCGCCTGGAGCGCCTTCGTGACTGGTCCGATCGACAAAAGGAGATGGGCTTGCCGGGGGACGCCGGAGCATGAGCGTCCTCATCGACTCGAACATCATCATCGACGCGCTGCGTGGGCTGGAGCCGGCGGGGCGCTACTTGGCCGGGTTGATTAACAACGGCGGGCTTCGAGCGTCGGTCGTGACGCGGGCCGAGATTCGATCCGGGGTCGGCGGGGCGTCCAGCAAGGCCGAGCGACTTCTGTCTCGCATTGCCTGGGAACCCGTCGGAGTCGATATTGCAGATGGCGCCGGCGCGTTCGCCCGCGAATTCGGTCCGCGATTCCCGGGAATCGGGATCGTGGACTATTTGATTGCCGCAACCGCGGAGGCACTGGGGTTGGATCTAGCCACGCGCAACGTGAAGCACTTCCCGATGTTTCCGGATCTCGTCGCGCCTTACTGAGCCGAGATGTCACCAGCCGATGCTGACAGCCGAAGTTACTATCCAACACCTGAACAGGCCGCGATCGCGCGGAACCCTGCCGGGCTGGGCTGGCTACTAGAGGAGTTTGGGCATGTCAGGTAGTCGAGCGTTGGTGCCCACCGAGCGCATCGAGCGCAGCATCTTTCTGATTCGCCAACACAAGGTCATGGTCGACAGCGATCTCGCCGAGCTGTACGAGGTGGAGACCCGCGTGCTGGTTCAGGCTGTTCAGAGGAACAGCGACCGGTTCCCTGATGACTTCATGTCTCAGCTCACGAAGCAGAAGTTCGACGACTTGAAATCACAATCTGTGATCTCAAGTTCGGGCTGGGGCGGTCGCCGATCCGCGCCCTATGTCTTCACTGAGCAGGGCGTCGCAATGCTCTCCAGCGTTCTGCGGAGTAAACGGGCCGTCCAGGTCAACATCGAGATCATGCGCGCTTTCGTGCGGTTGCGGCAGATGCTCGCTTCGAACGTGGAGCTTGCCCGTAAGCTTGATGCGCTGGAGAAGAAGTACGACACACAGTTCAAAGCGGTGTTCGACGCGATCCGTCAGCTCATGACGCCGCCTGAGCCCAAGCGGCGCCCCATCGGGTTCCGCCCAGGGGATAAGCGTGAGGTGCGAGTAGATGTAAAGAGAATCTGGAAGAGGTACTTCCGCTGGGGTATGTAAGGAGTAAGTGAGTTGCCGTTGCCTCAACTGAACTGGTCGAAGCCGGTGAAGGCTTTTGCTTCATGGTCCAAGGGTCGATCTGTTCAGGGTCTCATCAGACCCGATGAGCAATTGAAAGTGGTTGCAAGCGGCGAGCTGTTTGACAAGGGTAAACGGTGGTTTTCGGACGTCGTCGTCGTTTTGACAGCACGCAGGTTGCTCATCGTGGAGCAGACAGGGTTCTTTGTGACGTCCATGGGAAGAATCGTGCTAGACAAGTCCTTGGCGGACGTCACCGTAGAATGCGGCGACCCGGGCGGTTTCAGGCGAACCCTGGACGTTGTTACCTCAGATGTTTCTCTGAGCGTTAGCTTCCCCCTCTTTGGTGGTGGGAGTGGCGCGAACTCTGTGTTCGAGTCCATGCCCCTGGTGAATAGCGGATAGTGCAGCTGGCATGACGAAGCTTGAGGTTGCGCTGCGCGGGCCTGCCGGTGAGTCGGTGGACTTGTGGCGAACGATCATGTCGCACGGCGTGGCGTCGCTTCCGCCGCTGGCCGTTGACGAGCAGGCTCGCACGCTGACGGCGACGCTGGCGCTGCGGGGTTCCCGCCCGCGGACCGTTACGATCCGGGCCGGCAAGGTTGGCCGGGCCGGCAAGCCCGGCGCGGCGGCGATCGATGTCGCGGGACCCGCTCCGTCCCCGCGCGCGGCCCAACAAATCCTTGCCGCCGTCCGGCACATCCTCTCCCTGGACCGCGATCTGTCCGGCTTCTACGCGCGCGTTGCGGACGATCCAGCTCTTGCCTGGGCCGCGGCCGGCGCCGGCCGGATGGTTCGCAGCCAAAGCGTCTTCGAAGAGGTGGTCAAGACGGTCTGCACGACGAACTGCGCGTGGTCGGCGACCCAGCGGATGGTCGCGTCGCTCGTAGCACATCTCGGGGAGCCGGCGGAGGGTGCGCCTGAGGACGGCCCGTACGGGCGCGCCTTCCCGACCCCGGCCGCGCTCGCGCAGGCCGAGCCGGACTTCTACCGTGACGTCATCCGAGCGGGCTACCGCGGT
>JBKKBA010000481.1:0-2637 GCA_046714275.1 Actinomycetota bacterium | reverse complement strand
CATCTCGATCGAACCGAACGGACGTCGTGCCGCATCCCGGGTGTTCCATCCGAAGATCTCGGCCGACGGCCGCTATGTGGCAACGTGGAGCGACGAACGTGGCATGGATCCTAGGTACCCGGATGCGTGGGGCGTCTACCGGCACGATCTGAAGACCGGTGCGATTCAAGCCATGACGCTGACGTATGACGGCCGGGCGGCGAAACTCGGGGGAGCAGCGCCGTCGATCTCGGGGAACGGTCGGTTCGTGGCGTTCCTGTCGCTCGATACCGAACTGGTCGAAGGAGGCCCGGGTCCGGTCATGTCGGCCTTCGCCGCCTGGAACAGCAACATGAGTCGCAGTCGCATCCCAGAACCCGTGTTTGGCCGGGATTTTTGGATCGGCCATATCTATGTCCGCGATGCAGTGACGGGCCGGACGGTCAATGCGTGCACTTCCTCCTCGGGCGAGCCGGCCAATGATCCCTGCGGCGGCGGCGCGATGTCGAACGACGGACGCTACGTCGTGATCATTTCGTCGGCCACGAACCTTGTGCCGCCGCTCAGTATCCCCACCGAGCGTGCCGGCCTGAGCCAGGTCTACGTAAAGGATCTGCTGACCGGCAGGATCGAACTCGTGACACGCTCGTCTTCCGGAGAAGCCGGCGGCGATCCCGGCGGTCAGTTCAGTTATCCGGTCGTGCGCGACACCGGGCTTTCGGATCCCCGCTTCAACCCTCGGGACAGAAACCAATTCACGTCTATTTCGGGTGACGGCCGCTACGTCGCGTTCGATTCGGCGGCCACGAATCTGGTCGATGACGACACGAACGGTGTCCAGGACGTCTTCGTCCACGACCGCGCCACCGGCCGTACCACGCGCATTTCCCTCAGTGCGACGGGTCGGCAGCTCACCGCCCGCAGCAATCAGCCGTGGTTTGCTCCGGACGGAAACAGCGTCACGTTCGCATCCGAAGCGGGCGACATCGTGCCCAACGACAGCAACCCGCTGCCGGACATCTTCGTGTGGGTCCGCTAGACGATGCCCATCCAAATCGCAGCGCGCCCCGGCAAAGCGAATCGGCTTGCTTCTGGTGGACGATCATCCGCTGTGGAGACAGTCGCTTCGAGCCGTCTTGGAGCTTGCCGGCAGCGGGATCACGGTGGTTGCCGAAGCCGGTGATGGCGAGCAAGCCGTCGCGGCAGTCGCGCGCAAACACGTCGATGTGGTGCTGATGGACCTTGACCTGCCCGGTATGGACGGCATCGAGGCGACGAAGCAGATCATCGCCGCGTCGCCACAAACCCGTGTCCTCGTCGTGTCGGCTACCGACGAACGCAGCCGGGTGCTTGCGGCCGTGCGCGCCGGCGCGCTGGGGTACGCGCTCAAGACGGCCACGGCCGACGATCTCAACGACGCCGTGCGGCGCGTGCATCGCGGCGAGCTGGCATACCCGGCCAAACTCGCGCCCCTTGTCATCGAGGCGGCCAGAGGAGCGGAGGGAGCGGTTTGCCTTCTGCTGGTCGGGCGCGCGCTGATCCGTCGCCAAGGTCTTGCAAAACTTTTGGAAGCCGAGGGGTTCGAAATCGTCGCACAGGCCCAATCATTGGACGAAATCGAGCCTGTCGTCCCGGAAGGACGTCCGTCTGTCGTGCTCATCGACGGCGGGTCCGGCGGCGTCGATGGGGGTCCTCTCGGCCGGCTACAGTCGGCACATCCACAGCTCGGCGTCCTGATTCTGGCCGACGACCCGAACGCTGCCGCGGCGCTCGACCTGCTTGGCCGGACCGACGGTCGCATCGGCTGCCTGATGTCCGACCGGCTCACCGATCTTGAAGAGCTCTCTTCAGCGCTCCATCGCGTCGCAGCGGGCGAATCGGTCGTCGACCCGGAGATCGTCAACCGCCTGGTCCGGAAACCTAGAAACAGCTTCGGCATCGCCGACCTGAGCGAGCGCGAGCGTGAGGTCCTATCACTGATGGCCGAAGGCTCGTCGAACCAGGCAATCTCGGAACGCTTGTTCCTGTCCGGGAAGACGGTCGAAGGGCACGTGAGCAACATCTTTCTCAAACTCGGCCTGGAGCCCGCAATCGACAATCATCGTCGCGTCCTCGCCGTTCTGACCTACCTTCGCGATCGATAACAGGGGCGAACCCCTGCACTCATTTGGGGGCTATCCCCCGCGACACCAGGCGTCGCAGCGACGACGATGGGGGCAAGCGAAGGAGACCGGCCCCATGAGAGCAGACCGATGAGACGTGCAGCCGAACATCGTGCGGCGTTGCGCAAGATTCGCGTATTCGAGCACTTCCCGCGGCGCGAACTGATTCTGCTGTCACGGCTTGCCGACGATGTGCGCTTCGAGGCCGGCGAAACCATTTTGAGCGAAGGCCGCTTCGGCACCGAATTTTATGTCATCGTCCAGGGTCGGGTGACGCTGATGCGCTCGGGGGATCGCATCGCGACACTCGGCCCGGGCGATCATTTCGGGGAACTAGCGATGCTCAGCCCGGGACCTCGCACCGCGACGGTCACAGCGCTAACGCCGGTCACGGTGCTCGTGCTGACCAGTCGCGGATTCGAGGAAGCCCGTCGCACTGTGCCCGAACTTGCCGAGATCGTCATGCGCCGAATGGCCCAGAGGTTGCAGCAGCACA
>JBKKBA010000480.1:0-9480 GCA_046714275.1 Actinomycetota bacterium | reverse complement strand
GGCGGCGGTGGTGGCGGCGGCGGTGGTGGTCGTGGCGCCGACGGCGCCGCGCCGCGCGGGCCGGCAGTTGCCTGGGCCGGTGACCAGATGATTCTTTGGGGCGGTTACCGACGGGACGGTGGGGGAGCGACGCTGCTTGACCAAGGCTGGGTTTGGCGGCAAGCGGAGCCGGGACCCTAGAGAGGCGGCAGCAGTGGCGACATGCGGAGGTGGCAGGGCTACGACCGCGCCCGGACCATGGAGTACGCGAGGTCGGTAGCCGCTTCGCGGGTGAGCGTGGCCCCGCGACTTCGGTCGGCGTCGAATGCTTCCCGGCCGAGATCGGCCAGAATGGCGGCGGTCAGCTCATCGCGTTGCGCGGCGAAGGCGGGGAGCGCTCGGCCGCCGTGACGTGCGCGCACTGAGTCGGCCGCGCCGAGCAGCTGCGCCGCGTCGGCCGGGGAATCGGGCGCGGCGAAGACGGCGAGCTGCTCTAGAAGCGGAGCGATCCACCATGGATCAGTCTGGCTCGCATGCGTGAGGGCATCTGGAACCCCGCGAAGGAACTGCGTGCGACTGCCGCCGAGGCCGTGGACGAGCGTCGCTACCACGGCAGTCGCGTCGTGCGCTTCGCGCGACAGCCCGTCTTCGGCCTTGTCGAGCATCGCCGACGCGCCTTGCAGGTCGCCGGCGCCCGCCTTCACGTAGGCGAGCAAGGTGAGCAAGTACTGAAGCCGCATGAACCTCGTCAGCTGCGCGGCGCATTCATCGACGAGCGATTCCGCCCGGGCGGCATCTCCCGACGAGGCGGCGTCGATCGCCTGCCAGACCAGGATCGTCGGCAGGTAGCGCTCGCCGTCGCTGCCACGAAGCGTGACACGCGCCCGATCCACCCACGCATCGACGTCGTCGCGACGGCCACGCAGATGCGAAGCCTTGGTTATGTTCCGCATCGACTCTTGGAGACCGAACGTGTCGCTGAGCCCGGCGAAGATCCGGACGGCTTCCTCGACGCGGGGTATCCCTGTATCGAAGTCGCCCAGCAGGTAGTCGATCTCGCCCGCGTTGTTGAGTCCCATCGCCACACTCCATAGGTCGCCCGCTGCCCGCGCGACTTCGATCGCCTCTTGCTGCACGTGACCACTTGCGAGGAAACCGGGCTGGCTGCCCAGGATCAGCAGGCACCAAGCGATGATCTGCGCGTCGCCGGACTCGCGCGCTAGCCCCAACGCCTCGCGAATAACCGGCGCGTCGTCCTTGACCCAGCCCAGCACAAACCTCGTGTAGGCAAGTCCGTGCCGGTCGTCGCATGCGCGCTGAATCGCCTCGGCCTCCTCCAGGAGCGGCTCCAATCCGTCGGGGTCGCGAAACAGCATGAGAAACGCGCACGCCCATCGGGCCCATGCGGCCGCGGGAGTGCTCGGCTGGCGCGCAGCATCCAACGCGGCGTTGAGATGTCGCAGTCCCTCACCCCATCTGCCTCGCACCCACCAGAGTCGCCACAACGAGGCCGCCAGCTCGACGGCGCGATCGGGATCAGGGCCTTCAACGAGCCAAGTCAACGCGGCGATTAGGTTCTCGTAGTCGGCTTCCAGGCGGTCCAGTCGCGTCTGCTGATCGGGGCCTGGCTTGTGCGGTGCGGCGGCGATCGCGAACGCCGCGAAATGCTCCGCGTGCCGCGCGTGAACAGACTCGGCCTCGCCGCTCTCCACGAGCTTCTCGCGAGCGTGTAGCCGGATCGTTTCCAGGAGCCGGAACCGCGACCCGCGCTCCGATTCCACAATAACCAGCGACTTGGCGACGAGGCTGGACAACCCGTCGAGCGCATCGTCGTCGAAGACGGCCGAAGCGGCATCGAGCGTGAACCCTCCCAGGAAGACGCTGAGCCGGCGAAGGAGCGCCTGCTCGCCGTCGGAGAGCAGGCCGTAGCTCCATTCGACGGTGGCACGCAACGTCTGCTGACGGGACAACGCGGTTCGGCTGCCGCCGGTGAGCAATCGCAATCGATCGTGCAATCGCTCGGCGATCTGGTCGACGGAAAGAACGAGGACGCGGGCGGCTGCCAGCTCGATCGCGAGCGGGATTCCATCCAGGCGACGGCAGATCTCCGCGATGGTCGGGGCATTCTGATCGGTCACCGCAAAGGTTGGGTCCGCCTGCTGAGCACGATCGACGAATAGGCGTACGGCATCGTGATCGAGGGCATCCACTGCCGAGAGCATCCCCGGCTCAGGCACGGGCATCGACGGGATGCGCCACATGCGCTCGCCCGGGACGCCGAGCGGCTCGCGGCTGGTGGCCAGGATCCGGAGTTCGTCGCACTGCTGCAACAATCGCTCCGCGACGTCGGCGCACGACGCGACCAGGTGCTCGCAGTTGTCCAGCACGATCAGCTGCGTGCGATGACGAACGGCGTCGAGCAAGCCTTCCTCGATGGATCGGTCTTGCTGCTCGCGAACGCCGATCGCAAGAGCGACCGCGGACACCGTCGCCTCGGGCTCGGTGACCGGAGCGAGGTCGACGAACCAAACGCCGTCGGGGAACCGGTCGAGCAACGCCCGCGCCACTTGAAGGGCCAGCCGGGTCTTGCCCGCGCCGCCTGCTCCGGTCACCGTTAACAGGCGAGACGAGTCAACGAGGTCGAGGATCTCCTTTACCTCCGACTCGCGTCCTACGAAAGACGTGAGCTCGGCGCGAAGGTTGTTCGGTCGCGCATCGCGGGTGCGCGGCGGTGGAAAAGCCGACTCAAGGTCGGGATGCTCTAACTGGAAGAGTTGCTCCGCCTCTGGCATGTCCTTGAAGTGGTGCGGGCCTAAGTCTCGGACGGCGATCTCGCCGCCCAGTACGCCGGCGGCCAAGTCCCGGCAGGTCTTGGTGATGAGCACCTGGCCGCCGTGCGCGGCGCTCATCACGCGGGCCGCCAGGTGCACGGCCTTACCGGCGTAGTTCGAGTCGTGCAGCTGCGCCTCTCCGACGTGAATGCCTATGCGAATGCGAACCGGCGTCGTGTCCCATGCGTGCGTCGCCAGATCCCGCTGCGCCTGCGCCGCCGCCAGCACTGCGTCCGAGGCTTGCGCGAAGACGGCAAAAAACGAGTCCCCTTCCGTGGATATCTCGATGCCGTCGTGGTCGGCGAATGCGCGGCGAACGATGGCTCGGTGCGCGTCCAGCACGCCCGCGTATGCCTCGCCCAGCGCATGAACCATCCGCGTCGATCCCTCGATGTCGCTGAAGAAGAACGCGACGATCCCAGACGGCAGTTCCCGCTCGCTCATGTCGTTCTTGGCTTCCGCTTTCAAAAGAACGTTGAATCACAGGTCCTCGAGTATGCACGATTCCTACTTCAGGAGCGTCCTAGTGCCGTGCCAGCTGTAACGATCCCTGGACCCGAAGACGCTGGAACTGCCCGAATTCATACTGCTAGCGGGTTGTATCACAAGCCGCGAAGCGAGAAGTGGTGGTAGTCCTTCGTTCGAGTGTACGTGCCGCCCCAGGTCCACCCGATCTCTGCGAAGGCTCGCACGACCGCGTCGCCGGGCAGAATCATTCCGGGCCGCACATTGGCTCGATCCACATAGGCCGCGCCTTCGACAGGGATCGTGCCGGCTGCGGTGACGCGGGGGTTTTGGACGGGGTTGATGTCGATCGCCAGTCCGTAGGCGTGTTGGGACCATGCCGACGGGCGGCCGACCGACCGGCGGCAGTTGAATCCCGAGGTTGCGTTGGGCAGCGCCCGCCGGGGGACGTCGCCGATGTAACCGTCGGCAATCACTATCCTCTGGATGGGAAAGCGGGCCTTGTAGATCTGACGGAAGGCCCGGAGGACGTTTGCGGCCTGCGATTCGTTGACGATGAGGTCGCCGTTATGGACCACGCCGTCGAAGCCCCAGTGCGACACGCGCACGACACGAAGGTCGTGACGGGGGACCGGACACCCGGGCATCCACGACGTGCCCATGCTCTTCAGTGTTGAAGAATCGATCACGCGGATCGAGCCGGAGAACGGGGCGGAGGTTTGGACCGGCGGGGACGATGCGAGGCGGGGTTCGCGCGCGGTTCCGTCGCATGCGCTGAGGAGAGTAAGCAGAAGAGCGGTAAGCACCAACATTCTTAGCGGAGGCCGGCGAACAGGTCGTCTTCCGGCAGGGCGGCGCCGGTGGTGTCCATGATTCGCACATAGGCCTCGTGCCCGAAGAACTCTTGAAACAACTCACCGGGCATCGCCAGAAACTCGATGTTCTCGGCCTGGCTTGCGTGCGCGTCCATCGAGGCGCGCTTCGGCTGGAGGAACTCCGAGACGTCCACCACCGTCGTGATCGTGTCGTCATCGACGCCGAAGGGCGGGTCGTCGGGATCGAAGTTCCAGTCGTCGGCTTTCTCCGGCAGCAGCTCGCGCACGCGCTGCGCCATCCGCCCGATCACCCGCTTGCCGATCGCTGTGTAGTAGACCTTCGACGGGATTCCCGTGGCTTTCGCCGCCGCCATCGTTGCACGGTTCGCCTGGATGTGGTCCGGGTGTCCGTAGAACCCGTTCTCGTCGTAGGTGACGACAACCTGCGGCTGGTAGCGCTTCATCAGTTCGCACAGGCGCGCGGAGGCTTCATCGAGCGGCGTCTTCCAGAACGCATGCGGCGCGTCGTTCTGCGGCCAGCCCATCATTCCCGAGTCGTGATAGCCGAGCGTTTCCAGGTGTGTCACGCCCAGGATGTCGCGGGAGCTGCGGAGCTCTTCCAGCCGCGCCTTCACCACCGCGACGACGTCGTGCGTGTCGTGGTCGGGCTTGATCCCTCCGGGAAGGTCGCCCAGCTCGCCGTTGGTGCAGCAGACCAGCACCGTGCGAATCCCTTCGGAGGCATAGCGTGCCAGCATCCCGCCGGTCCCGATCGCTTCGTCGTCGGGGTGCGCGTGGACGGCCATCAGGGTCAGCGGCGGGTTCATGGGTGGTGAGGCTACCGGGCCTCGTCGGATCCAGGCGACTCTATGAGGAGGGAGGATTTGCCCAGGTTCGCGGCGAACCGGCAGGGTGAGACCCTCTCACCCCAGGAGGCACCGTGAGCCGCGTTCGCATTCTTGCGTCAACTCTTGCCCTGACGTCGATCCTTGCGCCGGTGGCCGGCGGGGCCGGACTGCCCTCAGCGGTTCCCGATCTTCCTGTCCTTGGCGTGGAGACTCCGACCGGTTCGATCGCCCGGTCGGCAGCCGCGCCCGTGGCCCCGACGCCGAAGGTCATCGACGGCGCCGTGGACGACTGGTCGGGTGAGATCACTCGGCTGGGTGGCACGTCGATCCTGTCCCACGGCGAGCTGGTCTATCAGGACTACCTGGGTGACGCGTGGGGCGCCGACGACGGTTTTGACGCCGGGCGCAAGCAGACGCTGGACGGACTGAAAGCTACCGAGCCGCGGACGTACCGCATCGATCCGTTTCAACAGGCGGCGGGGGCGCAGTTCGACGCGCCGCGCCCGATCGGGGCCGAGCTTCATTACGGCGACACGACGGCCGTGGATGCGACGCGCATGCAGGCCGACATCGAAGAGGTGCGTGTTGCCGCCGACGCCCAACACCTTCTGGTTCTGGTCCGCACGATGGCCATGACCGACCCGGCCGCCACGGGAGTGCTACTGCTGCTGGACACGGCGCCGGGTGGCTCGTACGTCTTGGACCGAAGCGGCGGCGGCGTGACCACAGCAGCCGAATGGGCCTTTGTCGTCCATGCGTCCGGGGTGAAGCGCGTCTATCACAGCGGCGTCGCCGTGCTGATCGGCTGCCAGGATCCGTGCCTGCCGGCCCCGTTCCAGGTTGCCGCGAATCCGTCCGGCTACATCAATGCGATGGAGATCGCCATCCGTCGCGACTTCTTCGACGGGCTGGGCCCGCTGCCGGACGCGTTCGGGATCGGCGTCGCGACGGGCGTGGCCGATCCTGTGAACAGTGGTTTCGCGGCGGTGCTCGCCGGCGACGCGCGCTCGGACCTGATGAACGTGGCCTTCCGCCGCTAGCCGGCTCGAATCTGGATGGACGAGCGGCAGGCTTTCGCGCTGCGCGACGGATCGATCGATGCGTTCCTTTCACCGGTGAAGCTGTCGGACCTGACAGGCGGCGCGACGCAGACGTTTGCTCAGCGTCCGGGCTACTACGAAGCGGTCTACGTGAACGCCGGATCGCCGGTGAACTTCGAGGCGATGGCCAACGAGTACTTCCAGGGTCCGTACCAGCACTACGGCCTGTACCTGCCGTCGGCCTACCGGCCGGGTGCGACGCTGCCGGCGACCTGGTGGATGCACTACCGGGGCGGCCATGCGCACGATGCGGCCGCGTGGGAGCCGGGAATCCTTCGCGAGTTCGGCGAAGAGATCGGCGCGATCGTCGTGACCCCCAGCGCTCGCGGCACGTCGTCGTGGTACACGGGCCGCGGCATGGTGGACTTCCTGGACGTGTGGGGCGATGCGAACGCGCGCTGGCCGATCGACGCGGATCGGGTCTACCTGGCCGGGCATTCGATGGGCGGATGGGCGTCGAACTTCCTGGGCGTTCTGTTCCCCGACCGGTGGGCAGCGTCGAACCCGCAGGACGGCTTGCTGGTGCCGGGCCTGTGGCTGGGTGTCGGCCAACCGACCGCTCCCCAGCAAGGCGCCGACATCAAGGCGGAGTTTCTGTATCCGCTTCTGGAAAACGCGCGCAACGTTCCCTATGCGATTCTGCACGGCACGGCCGACGAACTGGTTCCGGTCACCGGAGCGATCGCGCAGGGACAGCGCTTCCACGATCTGGGGTACCGGTATCGCACGTATCTGTTCCATGCCTACGAGCACTATTCGGCTCCGATCTGGGACGACTGGCGTGAGATCGTCCGCTACATGACGGGCTTTCGCCGGGATCGCGATCCCGCCCGCGTGACGTATCGCATCCGCCCGGCGCTGGACCACGCCGTGTCCACCGTCAGCGTTCCCGCCGGCGTCGATCTTGGGTACCGGTTCGATCGCGCGTACTGGACGAGCCAGTTGCGCACCCGCACGGCCGGCATCGATCCGTCCAACATCGGCGAGATCGACGCGACCACCTACGGCCGGGGCGTGCCAAACGTGATCGGCGTTCCCGAAGCCGGGACCGGCGGGCAGGCCGAGCCGTACACGATGCACGGCCAAGCGTGGCTTCCGAACGGTGCGGATGCGCCGCAGAACCGGTTCACGGCGCGGTTGACCAATCTGTCTACGGGGACGCTGGACGTGGCGCGGATGGGGCTGGGCACCGCGCAGGTCCTGACCGCCACGGTGACCACCGACGGTGCGTCGGAGCTGCGCCTGGCAGGGTCGTGGACTTTGAGTGAGACGGTGGACGGTGCTTCATCGAGTTACGCAGGTGGCGCGCTGGTGCTGTCGCTTCCCGCCGCAGGAACGTACGAAGTCACGATCACGCCCTAGTCATTAGTCCGGGAGGTTTCTCATGGCTCGAATCCGAATCATTGCCTTGATCTTGGCGCTGTTGGTCCCGGCGACCATTCTGGCTGCGTCGCCGTCGGTCGCGTCGGTCGTGGGCGTCCGCACGAAGTTCTTCGGGGCCGGCGTGGTCGATCAGGCGACCGGCGCGGTTGATCCCAACAAGGTCGTGCTCTCGTGGTTCGGCGTAACCAACTTTGCGGCGGCGATCGGCGGGCACGTCGTCCTGCTGGATGCGTGGGTTCCGCGCGGCGAGTACTCCGGCTACATCCCCACCACGCCGTCGGAATTGGCGGCGCTGCGGCCCGAATACGTGATCTTGGGACACGGCCACTTTGACCACGCGGCAGATGCGGCCCAGATCGCGGTGGCCTCCGGTGCCACGCTGGTCGGCACGCCCGAGCATTGCGATCAGGCGCGCCGGCAGGCCACGCCGGCAATGATCGAGTGCATCGCGGCCGTGCCGCGGGGAAGCCTGCCGGGCGTCACCGCCCAGCTTTCGTTCCTGGAAGGCGTCGGCATCACGGCCGTCAAGCACGTGCACTCCGCCGGCCGGGCGCACGATGCCTCGGATCCGCACGCGCCGGCAGCGCCGCCGCCGAACGCCGACGCGATCATCGAGCATCCGCCGTCGGCTCAGGACGCGGTTGGGCTGGCATCGCACCTGGGCGACGGCGAGCACGGAACGGTGCTGTACCAGTTCCGCGTCGGCGACTTCTCGATGGTGTGGCACGACTCGTCGGGACCGTTGAAGGAAGACGCGCCGGGTGTGTTCGACGTCCTGCGATCCCTGCGGCCCACCGACGTCCAGGTCGCAGCGATCATGGGGTTCAACCAGATCACCAACGGACTGCGCGACCCTCGGATGTATGCCGAGGCGCTGGCTCCAAAGGTCTTCATTCCCAGCCATCACGACAACTGGGCGCCGGGCGTGTCCACCCGCGGGGATGGCTACCGTCCCTACATCGAGCAAGAGTTGGCCAAGATTCCGGCCGGCGTGCGGCCGATCCTTCAGTTCATTGCCGACCCGCAGGACTACTTGAATCCGATCGTTTTCGACGTCACCAGCGCGGTCTGGGCCTAAGTACCTCCGCCGGACTACGCACGCCTGCGGTTGGGTAGGGGGTGCTTGTGACTTTCGATGATCGGAACGTTGACGTCGCCGGGGTTGACGACCGGCGTGGCCGGGGCGGAGCCGTCGCGGCCGGCGGCGGCGTGGGGGTCGTTGGGTTGATCGTTTATTTGCTGGTGAACTTTCTGGGGGGTGGTGACGCGGCCAGTTTGTTGGTGCCGCCGGGGGCGGGGATGGCCGGCGGCGGCGAGACGCGCGCGGAGCTTCAAGCTCGCTGTAACGCCGAAGGCGCTCTGGAAAAACATAACGACTGCTTCCTGATCAAGGTCTACAACGAGATCAACGAGGTCTGGCAGGCGGAAGTCGAAGGGTATCGCCCGCCCAAGCTGGCCTTTTTCGAGCAAGCCGTCCAGACGGGATGCGGGAACGCCTCCTCGGAAGTCGGCCCCTTCTACTGTCCCCCCGACCAGGAGATCTTCATCGACCTGGGATTCTTGCAGCAGCTTCAACAAGAGTTCGGAGCCAACGGTCGCTTCGCCCAGGCTTACATCCTGGCCCATGAGGTCGGCCATCACCTCCAGACCCTTTCGGGAACGGAGCGGCAGGTCCGGGCCGAGCAACAGAAACGACCGGAGCGCACCAACGCCTTGTCCGTGTCTCTGGAACTTCAGGCCGACTGCTACGCGGGGGTCTGGGGCCGGCTGGCCGATGACCAGGGAAACGTCTCGATCACCGAGAAGGAGCTGGACGAGGCGCTGAACGCGGCCGCGGCAGTGGGCGACGACCGGATCCAGCAGCGGAGCGAGGGCCGAGTCAACCCCGAGAAGTTTACGCACGGGTCGGCCAAGCAGCGGCGGGAGTGGTACCTGACCGGCTTCCGCGCGGCAGACCGGGCGGCCTGCGACACCTTCAAGGCCTAAGCGGTTCCTGACCGAGGCCGGCTCCGCCCCGGCGATAGGCCCTATTTTCTTCCAGGTTCGAAAAGTTCCGTAT
>JBKKBA010000479.1:0-3560 GCA_046714275.1 Actinomycetota bacterium | reverse complement strand
GCAGGACGGTGATGAGGCTGCCGTCCGAGGCATAGACCTTCGACGTCTCGGGCACCTGCCGAGCGTTCGAGAGCGCTTCTTCCAGCTTCGGAAGCTTCACGCAAGAGGTCAGCGCGACCATCATTACCATCGCGCCGATTAGCGGCACCCTGTGGGCACCGTGGCGGGGAAGCCTGCGGCTCATCTGGTCACTTCCGTGAGCGGTTGGAGGGGCTGAATCGTATCCGCTCGGCCGCGCTCTCGCCGGAAGGCGGATCGGCCGCGTGTTAGCATCCGCCGCTATGACCAGGGCAAACAGCCCCGATGCCGCAGAGCAGCTTCGGATTCTGGCCTCGGGGACCCAGCAGATCATCCCGCAGGCAGAGTTCGTAACCAAGCTGGAGCGGTCGGTTGCATCCGGATCCGGGCTGCGGATCAAGTTCGGCATCGATCCGTCGTCGGCCGACATCCATATCGGTCATGCCGTCGTTCTTCGCAAGCTCCGCCGCTTCCAGCAATTGGGGCATACCGCGGTGCTGATCATCGGTGACTTCACCGGCCGGGTCGGGGATCCCACCGGCCGGAACGAAACGCGCAAGGCCCTGACCGAGGCCGAAGTCCGCGAAAACGCCCAAACCTATGTCGAGCAAGTGCGCCGGATCCTGCTCCCCGAGCCGCTGGAGATCGTCTGGAACTCGGAGTGGCTGGAGGCGCTCGGCACGGCCGGGATGTTGGGTCTGGCCTCACAGATGACGGTAGCTCGGATGCTGGAGCGCGACGACTTCGCCAAACGGTACGCATCCGGCCTTCCGATCTCGATGATCGAGTTTTGCTACCCGCTGCTCCAAGGCTACGACTCGGTGGCGGTGCGGGCCGATGTTGAGCTTGGCGGCACCGACCAGACGTTCAACCTTCTGGTGGGACGTGACTTCCAGCAACGCTGGGGGCAAGAGCCGCAGGTGGCGCTGACGATGCCGTTGCTGGAGGGACTGGACGGCGTCCAGAAGATGTCAAAGTCGCTGGGGAACGCCGTCGGCATCGCCGATCCGCCGGAAGACATGTACGGCAAGCTGATGAGCGTGCCGGATCCCTTGCTCGGCAAGTACCTGCGGCTGACCACCGATCTGGATCCGTCGGAGGTCGATGTTCTGGAATCTCAGGCGGCCGCCGGGGGTAAGGCCGCTGCGGAAGCGAAGCGAAGGCTTGCCCACGAGGTTACGGCGATCTATCACGGCGCCGATGCCGCCGCCGCGGCCGCGGCACGCTTCGATCGCGTTCACGTGCAGCACGACGCTCCCGATGAGATCGCCGAGAAAGCGATCCCGGCAGACGCGATCGAGGGCGGCCGTGTTCACTTGGCCCGGCTGCTCAGTTCGCTCGGTCTGGCGTCGGGCACCTCCGACGCTCGCCGCAAGATCCAGGGCCGCGGTGTCCGCCTGGACGGGACCACCATCGAAGACGAGAAGGCCACCTTTGACCCGTCGGAATTGCACGGCAAGGTTCTTCAGGTCGGCAAGCGATCGTTCGTCAAGCTCATCGCCTGACCCGGCTCACCGGGGGATCACGGCGGACTTAGAACGGGTCGTTGAACTCCCAAAGGTCGCTCAGCTCGCCGGCATCGGCTTTTCCTCCGAAGATCAGGGCCCGGCTGGGTTCCAGGACGGCCGCTTCGATGCCGCTGCGGGGCGAAGGCTTCTGGCCTGTTGCGGAAAACGGCTTCCAACCGCCGGCAGCCGAGTCGATGTAGTGCAGATCGTTCAGAGCCCCGTTGTCTGCACGCCCCCCGAAGATCCAGACGCGATCGTCCAAAGCCATCATGGCGAACAGGTTTCGCGGCGACGGCGGCCGGGCCGCCTTGGATTCGCGCCAGCGCTTAGCCGGCGGGTCGTACAACCAGAAGTCTCCTAAGTAGGGGTCGCCGTTGGTTTGGCCGCCGAACAGCGCGAGCGCGTTTTCCTGAGACCAGAAGACCGCTCGGTGAAGGCATCGCTTGATCGGTCGCGGGCCATCGGCAGGGCTGACATCGGTCCAGCGGTCTGCCAAAGCCCACGTGTCGTCGAAGCGGCCGGAGTTGGTGAAGCCGTGAGTGACGATCAGCCGATCGGCGATGACCGCTGCTGCCGCGCCGTACCGCTTGGCCGGGCCGGCGGAGCCACCTGCCGACCGGCGCGTCCACGCCCCGGCGTCGGGGTCGAACTCCCACACGTCGTTCAGAAAGGCGTCCGGCCCGGACTGCCCGCCGAAAACCCGCAACTTCCCGGCGATCACTGCCGCGTTGTGGCCGAATCGTGGTGGCGGGCCTACCGGCCCCTTCTTCCACGCTCCACGGGCCGCGTCGAAGATCCAAAAGTCGCCCAGGGCGCGCGTGGCGCCCGTCCGCCCGCCCAGCAAGTAGGCGGAGCCACGAGGCGTGTCCCCGGTGAAGGTGTGATCGCGCCGCGCCGGGGGACCCTTCGCGTCGATCCTTCGCCAGGTAGGTCCTGCCGGCCGGGCGGAGTCTGTGGTGGTTGGGGTCGACGGTGCTGTGGAAGGTGACGGCGTGGCGCTCGGCGGGGACGCCGTGGGTTTCCCAGCCGACGAGCAGGCGGCGATCAACCCAAGCGATGCCGCACCCGTCAACCGCAGGAAGCCCCGGCGGTCCATCGGCCGGTCCATCGGGCGGTCCACTCCGGGAAGCATAGGCCCTAGTCCCGCGACGGCGGGGAATCGTTACAGAGGGGGATTGCTCAGATCCAGGCGCCGGCGTCGCGGCGCGAGGCAAAGGCGACGGCCGACAAGGTCGCCAGAACGGCAAGCGGCAGCAGGGGCCGCCGGGCAGGGTCGCCCTCAGGCTCTGAGATCGGAGCCGGGATTGGAGGAAGCTTCAGCGAGGAGATCCGCGGCATGACCGGCTTCGGCGCCCGAGGCGGGGCGACGGCGCGAGTTACCGCCGCGGGGAAGACCTGACGCGCCGGGGGCTGAGAAAGGACTCGGGTGGCGGGTCTTGACGGCCGGACGACGGATCGCGGGAAGCTGCCGCGGACCTTGGCCGTCCCTCCGCGGATGTAGTCCTGGGTGACCCAGATCGTGCCGTCTTTCACGGCAACGCCGACACCCAGCGACGTGTACCGGGGCTCAAGGACGTTGGACCGGTGGCCGGGCGAATCCATGAAGGCTTCGTGGAGCCACTGGACGCTCGGTCCTTCGCCGACATTCTCTCCGACCATCTCCGGGTTGCCCATGCGCCGGTTGAACTCGGCGCTTTGAAGCTCGGACGTGTTGTGATAGAGCCGTCCGGATTCGGCCATGCGGGCGGAGTGCCGCCGTGCCACCGACGTCAGGCTGGCGTTGTAGGCCAGCCGGGTCAAACCGCGCTTGCTTCGCTCCTGGTTCACCAGATCGAAGAATTGGCGTTCAATCTCAACGGAGTTGGGCTGGTCGGCCGTGCCGTTCTGGGCGCCTTGCTTGGGGGGGCTTGAGGTCGGAGTCGGCGTTGGGGACGGTGTCGGGGTAGCCGGACAGTCGACCGGGGGAACGGTGCATTCCGCGCGAGCCGCAGATGCGGGCAGGATGGCAAGCAGCGCGGCGCAGGCCGCAACCAG
>JBKKBA010000478.1:0-7791 GCA_046714275.1 Actinomycetota bacterium | reverse complement strand
GCTGATGCTCTGCTGCCCCATCCCGATGCCCGAAAGCCTCAGGGCGCCCGCATAGGTCTGGGTGTCGCACACCCACACCACCGACGGGCCGGACAAGCTCAGCGCGAACGTCCCCGGCGGCGGATCGGCCAGCGCGGCATTCGATGCCACCAGCGCCATCAACGTGAGCACGGCAAAAAGACGTCGCAGACTTGTCATGGTTCCCCCTTTGTCTGCCCTCTACAGTGCCGAACGGGCACGACCGCGACAATCAGGGCATCCCCTACTCTTTCCGGTCGGGAAGGGGGGAATGCCCCCAAAGGGGGGGCAGCCCCGGAAACAGCAGTCGGAAGGGAAATTGAGGGGAATTGCCTGGCGGTATGGCGTCAATCGGGCGCCTATGCCACTCTGGGAAGCAACAGGGGGGACAATGAAAACTCGAAAGGTGTTTGCGCGGCTACTTGTCGTGGCGTTCGTGGGTGCGGCAATGCCGGCGCAGGCGCAGGCGCAGGCGCAGGCGCAGGCGCAGGCCGGTGTCGTGGCTCGTCTGGCGCCCGGCGGGGCTGCGTTTTGGCGCGGAGGCATCCGGCCCGCGGTTGCCTATCAGAATTCGGGCGTTAGCTCGGTCTTCACGACGCTGTACAACGCCCAGGATTACTACTACGACTACCCGATCAATGTGCGGCCGGCCGGCCACCTGCTCCGCGTCGCCGTGGATCATCCAAGCTATCGGGACTACTTCTCCGTCGCGCTTGTCAATCCGGCGGGTGAGGAGTCGGATCCCACCTATGGCTACTTGACGGCCGAGGCGTATGCGAGCGCTCCGAAGGAAGGCACCTGGATCGTTCGCGTGTGGACGGATCGCGCGGACGACAACAACTTCCGCGTGCGCGCAGCCCTGCAGAAGAAACCGGCCGCGCCGCCGCGCAACCCGAAGACGCTGCTTCCCAACCTTCGACTGGTTCCGCCGTTCGAGTTCACGTTCAACTCGCCCTACGACGGATATTTCGAAGGCGCCTTCGGGCGTGTCCCGCGTGTGACGCCACCCGATCGCTACAACCACAACTGCACCGCAGACGACGTGGCCGAGCATGGAGCGCGCCGCTGCCTGCGTTTCTCGCTTGGCCCGGCGAACACCGGTGCCGGGCCGTTCCAGCTTCGCTTCGGCGGTCCCGGGTTGGAAGGTGTGGTCTATCAGCGCATCTACAACACCAAGGGTGATTTCACCGAGCGGGAAGCGGGGCGGTACGAGTACCACAAGACGCACATGCACTATCACCACACAGGCTTTGGCTCTTTGGATCTCTACAAGGTCACGGACGCGAAGCGGGGGACGATGGTGAAGGCCGGCGTGGGGCCGAAACAGGGCTTCTGCACGGCCGACGTGGTGATGGTTGGGTTCGAGCGAGTCACCCAGGCACGGCAGGATTCAACGCAGTCGACGTGTGTTGAGGAGATGACGCCGATCGGCACATTTAGCCCGACCGGGACGCTGATGGGCATCTCGCCGGGCTGGGCCGATCTCTACGGATGGAGCCAGGACGGCAACTACATTGAATTCGGCGACAACCCCGACGGGCTGTACCTGGTGCGCTCGGTGGCAGACGCCGCGGGCTTTGTCCGCGAGAGCAACGAGAAAGACAACACGTCGTACGCGCTCATCCGCGTGACCGGCACCGCGATCAAGGTGCTGGAACGAGGCTTCGGCCACAGCCCGTGGGATCGAAACAAAGAGCTTGCCCGCGACATCCTGAATCCCACACCCGTCGGCTACGAATAGATCCGCAAGACGAGACAAGGTATTCCAGTCGTTTCTGCGCGCTACTTGAAGAACACGCCGTTGCGCTCCGCTCCGATCACGCCGAACACGGGGCCGGACTGCGCGGCCGGCGCGGAGGTGAACGCAAACCCTTCCTGGTCGACCGAGAAGGCGATCTTCGGCGTTGTCTCGATGAACGAGCCGCCGAAGGTGTTTGCTTCGTCGCGAACCGTGAACCGCTTCGTTGGGTCGGTCCACGTTACGTCGAAGGTGGCGACGGCGCGTTCGGAAGGACCTTCGACGATCAGCGCGTTGAACGCGTGTCGCGAGTCGCGCAGCGGAAGGTTCTTCAGCCGGTAGCGCGCCGTGCCGCGCCGAAGGTCGGCGGTAACCGCCGAGGCGGCAATGGGGATTGTCCAGAAGACGCCGTTCGGCATGATGCCGGGGTTGTAGTCGTGGATCTGCACACCGGGGATCGGCAGGCCAGACTGGCCCACGTAGAGATCAAGTCATATGAATCCGAAGGTGCCGTTGCGGCGCACGCCGTCTTCGGCTATGTACGCGCCCTTCATGAACCGCATGTCGGTATCGAAGGCCATCGGAATCGTCTGACCCGTTTGCTTGTCGGTGCCGACGCCGAACCCTTGCACTTGCGTGATGCCGACCAGCCCGTTGAAGTCGGTGATGCTGGACGGTTCGTAGATCAGGTCTTCGTTTCCGGGCGGTCGTCCAACCAGGAATACGTGGGGACCATGCGGGCCGGCAAAGCCGCCGGGAATCGGCTTCGGATCGTCGTAGCCGGCCGCGCGCGCCGGACTCTTTTCCAGAAGCGCCGGCCCAAGCACCACGCCGGCCGCGGCGCCACTGGCCACGCGGAACAGCGTGCGCCGGTCGATTTCATGAGAATGACGGGATGGAGCCGGCCGGACGCCGGCCATGTTGGCAAAGCGCATGGTCCCCCCCTTATGAGCGACCTTCCGCACAAGCGACTTTCGACCCAAATGGTACTCCGGAACCCGGCATGGCAGCAAGGGGCCAAGCTGGAGCGGGACCGCGGCAATTTAGATTGTTGCCGTAAAGGGATCGAACGACACGATCCCGATCGCGCAGGGCTGCGGGGCGGTTTGAAATCAGGTAGAAGCATTGGACGATGCACGATGTCTACGACCTCCAAACCGTCGCGAAGACGCGGCTTGAGGATGCTCGCGTGCTTGTAGCTGCGGGCCGCTTCGCCGGCGCTTCTTACTTGGCTGGGTACGCCGTCGAGGCGGCCCTCAAAGCGCGGATATGCTTGACTCTGGGGTGGTTGGGCTTCCCCGAAACCCGGCGTGAATTCGAAGGGTATCAATCGCTCAGGACGCATAATCTGGAGGTTCTGCTTCGGTTCGCGGGGGTAGAGGCTGCTGTGAAAGCGGGGAATCTGCCCCAATGGGCGGTCGTGCTCAACTGGGATCCGGCGGCAAGATACGCCGTAGCGATGACGACTGAGTGGGAGGCGAGCAACATGGTCACGGCGGTGACTGCTCTGGTGGGCGTTCTATGATCCGTACCGAGACACTGGCTCGTTTGCGCGGGGCGATGCATGAAATCGCCGCACAGAAGGGCGACTTCACGCTTTTCGGTGTCTTCGTCAGGACCTATGGGCCCGGAACGCTTGATCTCGTTGTTGCCGCCCCTTGGCTCCATGAGGACAATCTCAAGGCAATCCAGGAGATCGTGGACCTGCTGACGGGGTCTCTTGGCAGGGAGTCGCTCTTAATGTTTGCTCGGGTCGTGACGTTACGGGAAGGCGATCCGGGTCTGGAGGCGCTGCTTTCCGCCGTTGCCGTCGATGACGGCGAGGTGCGCATCGAAGGATCGAACTTCTTCAACCTCGAGATCGAGGAGGCTGTGATTCTGCGCGCCATGCGGGCCGCGTAACGCTGCGCTACTTGAAGAACGCGCCGTTCCGCTCCGCTCTGATCGTTAGGTGAGCACTTCGAATGCCTCGCGGCGGTCGGGTCCGAAGCGGTAGACGGCGAAATCGCGGTTGAATGTGGCGACGCGAACAACGCCGAGCCTTTCCATCACCGCCATCGCCGTTCGGTCGACCAGGTCGAATTGTTGGTCGCTCCACGCGTCTCCAATAGCGGTGGCTCGCTCCAGATCGGCAGGGGACACGGATTCCAGATGCATCGGCGAGCCGCGCAAGCCTTTTAGGAAGCGATCGGCTGCGTGTTGTCCTGCTCTGCGTTTGAGGACGGCCCACGTTTCGATGACCACGTGATCGGTCGTACGTGGCCATATCACGGCGGTACTCGGCGGCGAACGCATCAAGCGCTACTGGTCTGGGACCAGCGAGGCCAGCGGAAGGATGTCATTGGCAGAAGCCTTCTGGAACAGGCGTCGGTCTGCCGTGATGAGCGGGATGTTCATGGACCGTGCTCCAGCGACGAACGCAGCGTCGTAACCAGACAAGCCACTTTGCGCTGCGAATTGAGCGGCGGCTATGGCCAAGTCCCGATCGATGGCGACGATTGGAAGATCCAGGTCGAACAGGTGAGAGACGTCGGTTGCGGCCGCCTTGGAATCGCGCCCCAGCTTGCGCACCAGGATGTTCAAGAATTCATAGACGGACAAGTCCAGCATGACCAGCGTCATGTGGTCCGCGGTCCACGCTTCGCGTATCCGATCCGCTGCTCGCTGCTCTTCGTCCTTGTGATCATGGAACAGGCGAAGAAGAACAGACGTATCTAGGAGCGCGGCTTCCGGGAGAGCCACTGCGTCACCGGTCGCGCTCGGCGCGAACCAGGTCCTCGGCCCGCCATGAACCGTGACGCAAGCTCCGGCGCAGGGCTTTTAACGCTTCCCGGCGCCGCGGGGCGTCCCCGGCAGTGAGTTTTTGCAGCAGAGCCTCGCGGATGAAGGCGCTACGGGACTGTGAGCGCTTCTGGGCCGCTTGATCGACCGCATCCAGCAGATCTTCTGGAATGGAAATCATCACCTTCGCCATGTAACGAGTATAGCACTAGGCTATATGTAAGCAATACCAGCCCAAGAGATTCGTTTCCCCAAGGCCGCGGCGTATCTGCTCACCGTCGAAAGCTTGACGTCTGCCTCTCCCGTTTCGATACGTGCCACGGCCGACTGCGACGTAGCCATGCGAGCTGCGATCACGGTCTGACTGATCCCCGCATTCTCCCTGGCTTCCGTCAGCTCGCGCAGGAGCTTCCTTCGCTCCAGAGCAGCCTCCACAAGTTCGGGGAACTCAGGCTCCCTCTTCGCCCGTCCTTTGATGATGCGGGAGGGGGGCGGGTCAGGAGGGGCGCGGGATGGTCACCGGTCGGGCTGTCTTGCCAGCTCTGCCATCAACGTCTCAACGGTCCACGTCGGGCAGCCGCAGCCGAGGAAGTCTTTGTCGCCCGTCAGGATGCCCGCCTGCAACGTGAGCGCCAAGGCGACCGTGGGCCAGTCTTTGGGGTCGCGAGGAACACGGCTCCGCGCAATCAGTTCCATCGCGCGGTACGCGTCGCCCGGCACAACCTCAATCGCTCCCGCTTCAACCACGCCGAGCGCGGCCGCCAATAGTTCATCAGCCACCTGGCGGGGAAGCCGGCGAGCGTCGGCGAGCAGATCGACGCGCTTGCGCAAGCTCGTGCTCCGCCTCAGCCCACTGCTCCTGGGCGACAACAACACGCAGGTCAGAACGAAGGAGTAGTGCGCGCCCGCGCTGGCGGAGCAGCTCGCCCACCAGGACGCTCGCGTCGGCAACGATGATCATTCAGGTGAGCGCTTGCGAAGATCGAAGTAGCTTGCCAGTTCGTCCTCGGTCATACCGGCGTCGGCCAGGACACGACCGACGGCGTCGCCGAGCTGAGCGACTGCGCGCTTGACCTCGTCTTCGTCGCGCGTGACGGGGATGTAGAAGCCGATGACCCGCCCATGACGACTGATGGCGACCGGCACCTTGCCCGCCAGGTAGCGGGTGGCATGGTCGCGGAACTCCCGGATTCCAACGTTCTCTAGTTCGGGCATAAGTGACCACCTCGTGACCACAGTATGACCACCTTCGGTCGGCTCGTCAAGAATCCCCGCCGCCGCCCAAGGGTTCAATCGGGTTGAATCGGCCCGCGCCGCGGCACGGCGACCGCATCGTTGAAGGAATATAGGCGGGTTAGGCGGGGGTTAGGCGCTGGGCGGCCATCTCGGTGGGGTGCATGGTGCGGGCGCGGGCTGGGTTGGCCAGGCGGGCGTGTGCCAGGTCGTTTTCGACCAGGCCCATGGTGACCAGTGCCTCTACGGAGCTTTCGAACGAGATCATGCCGTCGCGCTGGCTGGTGGCGACGACGTTCGGGATCTGGCGCGTCTTGCCTTCTTTGATCAGGTTGCGAATCGGGTAGGTGGCCAGCAGCACCTCGAACGCCGCGACACGGCCGCCGTCGATGCGCGGGAACAGCTCTTGGTAGATGACGGCTTGCAGCGAGTTGGCAAGCTGAACGCGGATCTGCGACTGCCGGTCGCCGGGGAACACATCGGTGATGCGGTCGATCGCCTGGGCCGTGTCGTTGGTGTGCAGTGTGGCGAAGACCAAGTGGCCGGTCTCGGCGATCGTCAGTGCCGATTCGATGCTTTCCAGGTCGCGCATCTCGCCGACCAGCAGGACGTCGGGGTCTTCACGAAGAACCGAGCGAAGCGCGCGCTTGAACGACTGCGAGTCCGAGCCGATCTCCCGTTGGTGGACGGCCGAGTTCTTGTGGTGGTGCACGTATTCGATCGGATCTTCGATCGTCAGGATGTGAACGGCGCGGTTCTCGTTGATCCAGTCCAGCATCGAGGCCAGCGTGGTGGACTTTCCGCAGCCCGTCGGTCCGGTGACCAGGATCAGTCCGCGCGGCAGCGTGAGCATCGACTGAATCACGGGCGGGATGCCCAGTTGCTCCATCGACGGGATGTCAAACGGAATGACGCGAACGGCCAGACCAATCGAGCCACGCTGACGGAACGCGTTCGCACGCAGCCGCGCCTGGCCCTTGTAGTTGAACGAGAAGTCGGCTTCCTTCGTAACCTTGAACTCGGTCCCAACCTCGTCGGGAAGAAGCGAAAGGACCAGCCGCTCGGTGTCTTCAGGCGTCAGAGGCTCGAACCCCTCCATGCGATAGATCGTGCCGTCCACCCGAACAAACGGAGCCGACCCCGCACTAATAAGAAGGTCCGTCCCGCCGTATCGCATCAACTCTTCCAAGAGCTGATCGATAGTCACCCGCTCATCTTTGGCCATATCGCTTCCTCACGAAGGTGGTATGGGGGTCCGGCCAAAGCCGGACCCCCTTTTTAGATCAAACTACTTGAAGCAGTCGGCATTCTCACCCGTAGGAACGTTGTCGGGCTTCAGCGTGCCGGTGATGTTGCTCCCGTCACCGTAGTTGATGTCGTAATTGTTCGTGGGGGGCGCCGCCTTCAGATATCCCGCGGTGACAAGAGCCGGGATACCGGATGCGTACGACCCGGTCGCGCTCTTGGCCCTGAACGCTTCGCTTGCTACCTCAACGGATTTGACGTCGGTCTTGCAGGCAGCCCTGGCGCTGTCACCACGGAAGGTGGCGATGCCGAAGACGACGATGCCGGCAAGGATGCCGAGCACGATGATCACAACGAGGATCTCGATTAGGGTAAGCCCTTCCTCACCCTTGCGTTGCCTAATGCGTTCCATCATTTCTCTCTCCCCTTCTCTTCTATCTCGACCAGACCCCCTCGGCCGGCCGTCCTGCATCGTGCAAAAAACTCCTCCGCCACCCCCCCCTCAGATCCGCTATCGGCGAACGCTCCAAGACTCAATCGTGATGGTCTCAATGACGTCATTGATGACCACAACGGCGCGCACCCGTTCACCTATCTCGTCGGACGCGACGATCTCAATACGACGGGGTTGGATGGTGCTGGCAGGCACTTCGATGACGTTCCCGGCATATCGAAACGCATTCGGCGCTTTGATGTAGATAACACGGGAGATGACCCCGCGTCCGAAAATCTGCTCTGCGTTGCTGTCGACGCGGATGTCCAGAACTGCAGACGGT
>JBKKBA010000477.1:0-4225 GCA_046714275.1 Actinomycetota bacterium | reverse complement strand
GCCCAGCTCTCGATCAATCCGATTGTGTACGCGGAGATTTCGGTTCGCTTCTCTCGGATCGAGGATCTTGACGAGGTTCTGCCGCGCGCGATCGTTCGGCGCGAACCGATTCCGTATCAGGCAGCGTTCCTGGCGGGAAAGGTGTTTCTTGACTACAAGCGCCGCGGCGGCCGGGCAAAGTCGCCACTGCCGGACTTCTTCATCGGGGCTCATGCCGCTATTGCCGGCTACCGTCTGCTGACCCGGGATTCAAAGCGCTATCGAAGCGCATTCCCGACGGTAACGCTCATCGCTCCCTAGCCGAGCGAGGCCGCGCCGAGATTTTCCTTGCCGGGGGGAACCGGATGGGTTCGGGCGGCGTCTCCAGTAGCGTGGAAGGGGTGAGCGATCAGACGATGACGCGCGAGGCCCTCGACGCGTCCCGGCTCGATCTGCTGTATCGGACGCATGCGACTCGAGCGAAGCGAACGGCATTTCTGCTTACCGGAGACGCGGAAGCAGCCGCCGACATCCTCCATGACGCGTTCGTGCGGCTGGCGGGCCGATTCATCGACGTTCGCCACCCCGACGTGTGTGCTGCATACCTGCGGCGAACGATCGTCAGCCTCGTTCGCACGCGGCATCGAAAGGCTCTGCGCGAACGGAAGCATCTGGTGCGGCACGGTGTGTCGGCGGATGCGAACGAGCCGGATCTGGCCGGCGACGTGGCGATGCGCAACGCCTTGATGAAACTCGGCGTTCGACAGCGAACGGCCGTCGTCCTGCGGTATTACGAGGATCTTCCGGAGGCCGAGATCGCCGATGCGCTCCGCTGCCGGCCGGGCACCGTGAAATCCTTACTCTCGCGAGGACTCGACGCCCTTCGCACGGATCTGGAGAGGTGAGATCGATGGACCTTCGCGAAGCGCTCAACATACTGGCCGACGTGGTGCCGCCGGAGGATGGACTTCCCGAGCGCACGCGCCGTTCGGCTCATCGCCATCGCATCGTCACCGCCTCGGTCGGCGTGCTCACGATCGTCGCGATCGTTGCCGGTGGCTGGATGGGAGTCCGCGCGTTCCGCCCGCCGGTCAAGGTGATTCCTCCGGTCGAAGACAGAAGCACGACCGAACTCGCCAAGCTCGAATGGTTCGGCGACACCGGTCCGCTCGTGCAGACACGCGACAGCGTTTGGGTCGCCATGAGCCCCAAGATCTATCGCCTGGACGGCGAAGGAACGAAAGTAGCGGAATGGCGGTTCGGGAACGATCCGCTGTCGCCGAATCCACCTCCGTACGCAAACATCGTCGGTGTTGCCGCTCCGTCCGACGATCTCGTCTATGTTGCGTACACACGAATCAACCTTCCGGACGGCCGGGATCCATGCGGAAGCCGGCCGTTCGTCTCCGGATCGGCGCAAGGATGCGGTCGCGTCGCACTCATTCGCAACGGCAAAGCCGAGGACCGGGCCGTGGTAGCCGAGCCGGTCATCGGCATCGTTGCCGGAGACGGCTACGCGTGGGTTTCGGGAGTATCCGAGTTGTATCGCGTCACCTCCGGCGACGACGTGCTGTATCCGTCGGTCAAGCTTCCCCGCGGCCTGCGCGCCGTCCGTCTCATGCGCAACGCCTCACACCTGTGGCTGTTGGCCGAGGGTCCGGAGTCGAGCAACGTGCTGCTGAAGCTCGACGCACGCACCGGGAAAGAGACCGCGCGCGCCGAGATCCCGGGCTCGGCCATCGCGGTCGATGATGCAGCGGTGTGGGGTGCGGGGCTGGAGCGCGAGGGCGCCCGCACCGTCTCGACCGTGTTTCGTGTGGACGCAGAAACCCTGCAAATCAGCGGCAGGACCCAGGTGGTCACCACTTTCTTGGCAGGATCCGAGCAAGGCTTCACGCCACTAAGTCCTCTTCTGTCGGCATCGGGTGACGTGTGGGCCGGCTCGACCGACGGGGTCGTGTACCGAATCGACGGACCATCCTCGTCGCGGAGCCCGGGGCGTGTGCTCGGCAGCATCCGCACGCTGAGCTATCCCGCGGCGATGATGAGACGCGGCAACACGCTCTGGACCGCACACATAGATGGACGCATTCTTCGCACCGGACTGGAGCCGCCGGTGGATACGATCGCGCGACCGGAGGATGCCCCCGACTATGCCGAGCCAAGCCCGGGCCCCGGGACGCCCCGGCCGGCCGGCTTCGACCGCGTCGAACTTCTGGGCGACGACCGGACGATCGTCGTCCGTTACCTGGGCGGAGCATGCGAGCGATTGGATCACGTCGCGATCACCTACGAGGAGACGCGCGTCCTGGTTCGCGTGATGATCGTGGACGACACCATTCCATCCGGATCGGCCTGTCCATCCATCGGAATTCAGCGTCAGACCGCGACCCAGCTTCGCGAACCGCTGGGGAATCGAACGATCATCAACGGGTAGCGCCGCCCCGACGAGCGCCGCAAAGGGCGTCGGTCGGGTTCCGTAGCTACTCAGAACCACCGGTAACTCGCTGATTCTCGTACCGCGTTCAACAGAAATGCCTCCGTTGCGCGGGAGAATGGTGTTTGTCGAAGACATCCATTCCCTCACAAGGAGGCATCTCCAAGATGAGCCTACCGCGCCAAGCGCCGGCCGTCAGGATTTCGAGCACCGATCGTGAAATCACCGCGTTCGGCGGGGCTGTGCTGCTCCGCGAGGCCGCACGTGTTGTGGGTTTGGGGGAAGCGGTGGCTCGCAACCTGCATCTGAAGAAGCGTGATCGAGGCTTGTCCGAATCCGAGTTTGTCGCTGGCACGGCAGAGGCGATCGCATTGGGCGCGGAATGCGTCGATGATCTCGCGGTGGCCCGCGCCGATGCGAGCCAGGAAGTGATGCGCGGTTTCGAGATCGCGGCTCCGCAGACGGCGGGAACGTGGCTTCGCAGGTTCACGCTCGGCCACATCCGCCAGCTCGATAAGGCGTTGACCGAGGTTCATCGCAGCGCGTTCACAGCCGCGCAGACGTCGGCGGTCACGTTGGATTTCGATTCGAGTTATGTGTTCAGCCGCAGCAAACGCCGTCAAGGAGCGGATCGAACCTACAAGAAGGGGTATGCGCTTCACCCCATGTTCTGCTTCGATGCGGCCTCGGGGCTCGCGGTGCATGCGCGGCTGCGTCGCGGCCGAGCGGGAGCGTCCACGGGCATCGACTCGTTCGCACGGGAGACGCTGCGTCGCATCCCCGAAGGCATCGCCATCCGGGCTCGCTTCGATTCAGGCTTCTACTCCGATCGCCTCTTCACCCAGCTCGAAGCCGCGAACGTCACCTACGTATGCGGCGTGCCGCTCAACGCGGCAATCAAGACTACGATCGCTGGAATCCACGATGAATCGTGGGGCCCATGCCTCGACGACAAGACCGGAGAGGTCGCCGAATTCGTCTACCAGATCCAAGACTCTGAACACGCCCGTCGGTACGTCGTCAAACGGATCCCCGTCGCACGCGGCGAGCAGCTCGAACTCGAGACCGGCGCCTACCATTACTGGTGCAGCGTCACCAACGATCACGCCGCCGACCCCGCCGACATCGAATCCGAGCATCGCCACAAAGCCCTCGTCGAAAGCGGCGTCCGCGAACTCAAGAGCAACTACGGCCTCCACGCCATGCGCAAACACGGATTCATGGCGAACTGGGCGTGGCTGCTACTCGTCTGCATCGGCCACAACTTGTGCTGCTGGACTCAACTCCTCGGCCATCTCGACGCCGGCAGAGACGGCGCAAGCGTCAAGGCAAAGCGGTTGCGCTACCGCTACCTCACGATCCCAGCGCTCCTCGTGCGCAGCGCCCGTCGGCTCACGCTCAAGCTCCGCAGCGACTACCCGTTCCGCCGACACTTCGACCGTGCTCTCGCACGCCTACGATCATTACCAACGCCTGCAATCTGACCAGGCAGCCGCCGCCAAAACATCAAGACCTCTGCGCCAGCGTGCCCTGACACAACCGAATCGTCGAAGGCGAACCTCTCAAAACGAAACCGACACGACCTTCCCACCAAGAAACCCCCGGATCAGCGCCGACCAAAGATCTGCGGGCTACTCCAGTCGGAGAAAACCAACCCGGATCACGTTACCGAGGGATTTGAGTAGCTATCACGTTCGACCCACCCAGTAGCCCGGGCGGCGCCTGAGATTCATGACCGCGAGAACACGCAATTCATTTCCAGCAACGGTGTACAGCAGTCCATACGTAATCGCTGACACAGTCGGCGCC
>JBKKBA010000476.1:0-8515 GCA_046714275.1 Actinomycetota bacterium | reverse complement strand
GCCCCAGCTCGATGCAGCGCAGGACGATGTCGTCGTCAACCGGGTCGGGCAGCAGCCTGCGAACGGCGCGTTGCGTCAGCATCGCCTCTCGAAGCGGCATGTCCAACCCGGCTTCGACGTCGCGGAGTGTCCGCGGTTGGTCGAGGGAGTCCATTGCGGCGGAGCCTACCCTGGAACGCGCACCATGCCCAAGGCGTCCCGATCAGATTCTGTCGATCAGATGTGCGACTCTGCCGTGGGGGCGGAAACCCATTCTTTCCAGGGTCGGTGTCGACATGTGCCCACCGAAGGCGACCAGTGCAGGGGTGCCGTGTTGAACGGCGGCCCGCCAAGCCTGTGCGATCAGCGCGCTCATCGCACCGCGCCGGCGATCCGGTGGAAGCGTGACGACACCACCGACGTAGATCCCGAAGGGAGAGAACCACCCTCGCGCCGTCGCGACGGGTCGGTCGCCGTCGAACGCCACCAGCCGAACGCTTTGCTCTTGCTCGGATTCGAACCGGTGCTGTGTGCGCTCGCGTTCCTCCTGCGCATCCTGTTCGGAAAACGCGAAACCTTCGTGGCGGACCCGCATCGACGCCACGTGCTCTTCGAGCGTGGTGACGATCCGTATGTCGAACGGGCATGGACCGACGACCGGCGGTTCCGTCAAGATCAGAATGTCCGAGCCGCCGTATTCCGGTTCCAGCCCCATCGCAAGCAGTCGCGCGACGGCATCGGACGGTTTCGCCGACGGACCGACCGTCCACGCCGCCGCCGTGCGGCTACGCGCGGTCATCAACTCCCGGATCTCCGCGACGCAAGCGTCTACGTTGTGTTCACCGCCGAAGCGTACGCGCTGCACCGACGTCGACCAGTATCGGTTGCCCGGCGAGAACGTCACGCAGTAGCGGTCGGTGAGGATCCTCTCCTGGTCCGGGTTCACCGTCAGGTATACGTTGGGATCCTCGGCGAAAGGGAGTAGAGCCATCATGAAAAGCGAGTCTACCGACCAGCCCGCAGATCAATCGTCGCAGACCATGCGAAAGCCCGGCCGGATGTGGCCGGGCCTTCGGTGGTGATCCCGCGTCACGGCTTCTGCTTGAGCCCTTTGATCGTGGCGCGAAGACGATTCCCTGCGGTGCTTGCCGCGGTGAGGTCTTTCGCCTCGACTGCCCCTCGCAGTTCCCGTAGGTTCGCGGCAACGCGGGCGGCGTCGGCCGGGGTCAGGGTGTGAGCGATCCGGTCACGGATCCATTCGAGCGTCGCCACGTCGCCGGAAACCGCACCGATGTCACGTGCTCCCGTGTCCAGTTCGAGCATGCGCGTCCACAGCTCGAAGCGCGCAAGATCGATCTGGTGCGGCAGTTGATTTCGCAGCTTGAGATCCAGCGCGGACTGCGCGATGTCCAGAGCCGACAGGCGCGTCGCGAAGACGTCCTGGGCGGACGCGGCTTTGGAGAGATCGGCAACCACTTGCTTCATCCGGGCGGCGATCATCGGCGGCACGCTGGTCTTCGCCAGTGCGTTCCACGACGACGTGATCGAGCTCAGCGCTTTCGATACGGCACTCCAGTCCCCGGTGCCGGCCGCGTCGAACACTCCGGCCGTTCCGGCCAGGAGCGCCGATAGTTGCGGAGGCGCCGGCGTTGTCAGGGCATCCGTGGGAACGGCCAGCGCGACGGCTTCAAGGTCTTCGCCGGATCCGGTTGAGAACTCGCCATAGCCGGGCGCGAAGGTTTTGCTTTCGCGAGATCCGTCCATGTGAAGCTCGCTGGTGATGATCGCCCCGGCGACCGATCCCGCGGGACCGGGCACGGACTGACCGATCGATTTCACGGTGACCTCTTCGAAGACTGCCCCGGGAATGTTCTCGGGCCGCCAGACGTCGCCGACCTTCGGCTGCCCGGCCATGATCATCCCGGCCGGTCCGTCCTTTCCGGCCAGCCACGTTCCGTCGGTGTCGGCCACGACGCCGCGCTCGTAGTTGAAGACGTCCTCACCGAAGTACCACACGGCTCCGTCGTCGGCTTGCGCGTACCAGTCAAGCGCGACCTCGTGGATGCGCCCGTCGCTGTACGCCGCGTACTGGGAGATCAGCGTGGGGACCTTCTGGCCGTTCCACTCGATCGTCTTGGTTCCGGGAAGGAGTGTCACTTCGACCCGGAACGGTCTCCCGTCGACTTGGCCCAGCATCAAGACCGAAGAGACAGTGGCGACCGGGTAGAGCGGGTTCGTTACCTTCGTTGCATTGGTGAACGCGGGCTTTCCTCGATCGACGCGTGCCGACTCCGGGGCCAAGTCGAGATTGGGTGTCTTGGCCCCGGATTTTGGCGGGCCCGATCCGCCGCACGCGACCAGCGTGAGCCCCATCGCCAGCGCGAGGCCGATCGCTTGGATCTGTCGCCTACGAGCCGTCGGCGTCATCGTTCTTCCCATCGGACTTGGTGCCGATCACGTTGAAGGCGGCGTCCAGGTGCACGTCCACTTGCGTACCGTCGTTCCGCGTGATCTCGACTTCGTATGCGCCGTCCTCATCGCCCGCTTCGGTTTCGGTCACGCGACCTTCGCCGACGTGGGCCAGCGCAGCTTTCGTCGCCTCCTCGTATGCGGTTCCGATGATGGGAGCCTCCGTGTCGTTGAAAGTGGCGGTTGCGACGCCGACTCCGGTTCCGATGGCAGCCAGCGCGACTCCGGCGGCGATCGCGATCTTTGTCTTTCGCTTCATCTCCTGCTCCCTTCCGGTCGTTCCGACGATCAAGACCGTACCGGGCCGTTCCTGAACCGATGCTGAAGTTCAGGAAGGCAATCGAACTTGGAAGCGAGCCCCACCGATGGCGGCGTCGGCGACCGTGACGGATCCGCCGTGAACCGAAGCGATCTCGGCCACGATCGACAGTCCAAGCCCGCTCCCTCCCGCCTCGCGGGAGCGCGCTTCGTCCAGGCGAACGAAGCGCTCAAAGATGCGCGCGCGCTCTTGCTGCGGCACACCGGGGCCGTCATCGTCTACGCGCAGGATGACGCCGGCCGATGCATCCGGCGCCAGAGAGAACGCAATCGTGGTGCTTGCGTGCCGGGCGGCGTTGTCGGCCAGGTTCCGGATCAGTCGCCTGAGCAAGTCCACGTCTCCGGTTACGCGGCCGGCGGTTACTTCGGTGGTTTCGATGCGCAACGCTGTGGTCGCACGCAATCGGCTGGCTTCATCGAAGACGATGTCGTCCAGGTCAACCGGTCGCATTTGCGCTTCCACGCGACGCTCGTCGGCGCGGGCCAGCAGCAGCAGATCCTCGACCAGCCGTTGGAGCCGGATTCCTTCTTCCAGCACGACCTGGGCCAGCTCCGGCGCGTCGCCCTGCTCCGGATGCGCCAGCGTCACCTCCGCGTGGTGACGGATGGTGGCGATCGGCGACCGCAGCTCATGGCTGGCGTCGGAGATCAAGCGCCGCTGGCGAGCCTGTGCCTCCTCCAATCGCTGGAGCATGCGGTTCATGGTTGCCGCAAGTCGCGCGATCTCGTCGTCTCCGGCTGGGGCCGGCACGCGCCGGTGCATCTCGGCGGCGGAGATTTCCTCGACCTGCCGGCGCATCGCCTCCACGGGCGCCAGCGCCCGCTTCGAAAGACGCCATGTCATCAGCCCGACCAGCAAGACCAGAAGGGGAACGAACAGAAGCAGATTGCGCCGCAGAAGCCCGGTCGACTCTTCGACGATATCCAGCGATCGCCCGGCAAGGATGGTGAAGCGGCCCTCGCTTGTGGTCACGTCTGACGCGACCGTCAAGTACTCGCCTTCATCGATCCGCAAACCTTCGATGACGGCGGAAGTGCCCGGTCTCATGCGAGCGACCGGTGGTGTTCCCGCCAGGTTGGGGCTGGACGCGACCACGATGCCGTCGCGGTCGATGACTTGCACGAAGGCATCCTCTGCGTCATCCACGGCGATCGGACCGGGGGACGGATCCGTTCGCAGAGCCGCGGCGATGTCGGCGGCTCGCAACTCCAGCGATGTGCGCACATTGGAGGTGAGGGAGCGGCCAAGCCCAATGACAAGCGCAGTTGATCCGATTGAGAGCGCAAGACCGACGACCAGCACGGCCAGGATGGTCGTGCGGACCCGCAGTGATCCCGTCGAGCGCCGTCGGCGTTCCATCACGTCATCCGCCATCGGCAGCCAGCCGGTACCCGGCTCCTCGAAGCGTTTCGATCGATTCGCGGCCGAACGGACGGTCGATGATGCTGCGCAAGCGGGCGACGTACACCTCGACGATATTGGCATCTCCTTCGAAGTCGTAGTCCCACACGTGGTCCAGGATCTCTCGCTTCGACACGACCTGGTCGGCGTGGCGCAGCAGAAACTCCAGTACCGAGGTCTCGCGCGACGTGAGATCCAGCGCTTCATCGCCCCGCCATACGCGACGGCTTGCCGGATCAAGCCGAAGGTCGCCGGCTTCCAGCACCACCGGTCGCTCCCGCGCTCCCCGCCGAACCATGGCTCGCACGTGCGCCAGCAGCACGACGTAGCTGAACGGCTTGGTGAGGTAGTCGTCGGCACCGGTGTCCAGGGCCTCGGCCTCGTCCCACTCGCCGTCTTTGGCGGTGAGCATCAGGATCGGCGTCCAGTTCCCCGCCTCACGAAGATCCGCGCAGACGCGATAGCCGTTCAAGCCGGGAAGCATGATGTCAAGAATGATCGCGTCGTACGGGTTCTCTTTCGCCATCCACAGCCCGTCGGTCCCGTTCAGCGCGACGTCCACCGCGAAGCCTTCGGCCTCCAGGCCGCGGCGCAACCCGGCGGCCAGCCGCTTCTCATCTTCGACGACCAACACGCGCACGGGGGCCTCCGAGCTTGGGCTTGCCGCTCAGTATGAGCCCGGCCGGCTGAACGGCCGCTGAATCCCGGCTGAACACTATCCTCGTTCGGTCCAGATGGCCCTGCGGCTAAGCCAGAACACGCCGGCTTGATCGATCTGTGGTCGGCGTCATGAGCTTTCGTTGAAGGCAACGTTTGCGAACGGGCTCGGCCGGATGCATCCGACGAAGGTCTTTGTGGCCGACCGGGGGCCCTCGATCTTGATGAGCCCAGAGCGCGCGGCCTGTTCGTAGGTCATGTGCCGAAGGTGCCAGCGCGCCAGCGTTTCGCTATCCGTTCGGACGATCAGGTCTTCGGGCCGGCCCGGATAGGCGGAACAGATCTCGGCTTGCGGACGCTTCAGCAACATCCACAAGCGTTGCTTCGGCTGGTCTTTCAGGTCGATGCGCGCGACCAAGCCCTTCTTCGGGAACCTTTCGACGTCCATAAGCTTGCACGTTGCCCACAGCACGTAGGCCGGGTCGATGTGATGCGGCCGTAGTTCCAGCCAGCGCGCGCCCCACGCGCCCATCGCGTCGGTGACGGCCTTCAACTCCCGGCCCTTCTGGGTCAGGTCGTAGTGAGAGCCCCGTCCCGACGGCAGGGGTGTCTTGGCCAGGATCCCTTCGTCTTCCAGCAGCACCAGCCGCTGCGTGAGAAGCGCTTTGCTAATCCCCGGCGCTCCGTCCAACAGATCACCGAACGTCCGGCAGCCGCTCAGGAGGTTGCGGATGATGATCGGAGTCCAGCGCTCCGCGAACAACTCTGAGGTCCGGGCGATCGGACAGTACTGACCGTAGGTTCGCATGCCTGCAGTGTGCGCCCGGCCGGCTTTCCGGGGCAAGTTCATTTTTTGGTATTGCGGGCTTCGGGTCGCTGCCTCACACTGCGTGCGGGATTCTTTCACCGGGGAGGTTGGCCATGACGAAAGCGCATGTTCTGGATGGTTCGACGGGCGAAGCATACGATCTGGGCGTGGTTACGATGAGGATGCTGGCATCGTCGGACCAGACCGATGGGACGTTCGCGCTTGGGGAGTTCTCTGGATCCGAAGGCCCATGGACGGTCCCGCACGTCCACAATCAAACGCACGAATCGTTCTTCATCCTAGAGGGGACCTTCACGTTCACCTTGGGCGACGAGGACATCGAAGCGAAGCCGGGCGCGTACATCCTGGTGCCGCTCGGCATGCCGCACCTGATGACGGCGCATCCCGGTGGAGGGCGATTCCTGACGATGTGGGCCCCCGGCGGGCTGGAAGAGATGTTTGTGGGGCTCAGCCGCCTGTCCGGGGAGAGCCTTCGGGACCCGGCGGTGCGCGCGAAGATGTCGCAGAGTTTCGATTCCGTTCCCGTGTGAGTTGCGCTGCCGAGCCGGCGGCAGGGATGGGCGTCCGAGTGCTCTGGTATACTTCTTACTTGTAAGAGTATCCCATCGAGGGGAGGCCGGGGTCGTGCGGATCACCACGAAAGGGCAGGTCACCATCCCGGCCGACGTGCGTGAAAAGCTGGGCCTGCTGCCCGATACCGAGGTTGATTTCGTCGTGGACGGCGACACGGTTCGGATCGTGCGCCGAGCCAATGCCGGGCGTGCGGGCCGGGGGGCCAAGGCGATTCGCCGGCTCCGCGGTACCGGAACCATCAAGATGAGTACCGATGAGATCATGGCCCTGACAAGAAAGCGATGACAACGATCCTCGTCGATAGCAACGTCCTGCTCGATGTCGCGACCCAGGATCCCACGTGGGGTTCGTGGTCCGCGAACGCATTAGAAGAGGCGGCGGAATCCAGCCAGCTGGCCATCAATCCGATCATCTACGCGGAAGTTTCCATCCGCTACGCGACGATCGAGGATCTGGAAGACGCGCTTTCGCCCGACGTGTTCCGCCGGGAAGCGCTGCCGTATGAAGCTGCGTTTCTGGCGGGCAAGGCATTCCTCCGGTATCGCCGGCGCGGCGGACAGCGTTCCACTCCCTTGCCCGACTTCTACATCGGAGCACACGCGGCAGTCGCCGGCTATCGCCTGCTGACGCGGGACGTATCGCGCTACCGAACGTCGTTTCCCAAGCTCGACTTGATTTCTCCATGACACCGAGCAGCCGGAAAGGTTGAGTGGACGCTCCCAGAGCAGGATCGTGTAACCGCGAATTGAGAGGCCATTCGCAGTCTTGAGCGCCGGGTTCCGTAGAGGGCATCGACCTACAACTGCTGAGCCAAATGAGCATGCGCGCAAGCCGGGCGCTTGACAGGTTCCGCAGCACGGGCCGCGCGCCGGCGCGTTCGATGCGCGATGATAACGACATGACCGGCCGGGGACGCGTCGCGCTGGCACTGGGTGCCCTGATCGCGCTCCTGTGCGCGGGGTTCATCGGCGTTGCGCGGGCGCAAGACCCCTCCCGATACGGCCGTCTCTCGCTCGTTCCGCCGACGCACATCTCTGTCGATGGGCGCGAAAAGAAGGCTGCCGTCCCGGGCAAGCAGAATGAGGTGCGATTCTCCTTGCGTAACAAGGGTGATCGAAGTTTTTCCGCCTTGCGACTGGAGATACTCAGTGAGTTCGCGATCAAGATCGAAACTCCGCACGTCACGATCCGGCTGCCGGCTCGCGCGATGGGGACGGCGGCGGTCCGCTTCTTCTTCACCGAGTCGAGGTGCTGGAACCCGCTGACGATCCAAGTCGGCGCACAGACAGACCCGAAGGGCAGCGAGGGACTCGGCAACGTGACGATACCGGCAGCCTGCTCGCAGAAGCCGCTGCTTGAGGTCGCGACCGTGCAGTACGAGGGCGGTGACAACGACGGTGTTCCAGAGCCAGGCGAACGGCTCGTCGTGGAGGTCTCGCTGATGAACAGGGAGCGCCAGAATCCGGTGAGCATTAACGGACCTGGCCAGGGATATCCAGCGCGCAACATCAGCGCAAGGCTGGTCTCAGAAACACCCGGTGTGACGGTGGTGCAGCCAGGCGCAGGATGGCCCGACGCGAAGCCGGCCGCAAGCCCCGAATTCATTCCGCCGCTTGGGGCGTTTGAAATCCGCATCGCACCGTGGGTTCCGCGCGTCCGGCCGCCTAAGGACAACGATTTCGGCTTGGACGTTCACGAACCCGGGTGGGACGGCAAGTGTGGGAAGCCGCGGACGACATCATGTCTTCCAGCCGCATTCAGGCTGTCGCTCAACGTGGTCGCGACCGGGTTCACCATACAGTTACCGATTGGCGAGGCGTCTGTTCCTTCGGCGGGACGCGGCTTGTGGACCAGTGTCGGTCCCCTCGCCGCAGTGGGCGTTATCGTCGCCGTCATGGGGTTCTTCATCATTCGTCGTCGGCGGAAGGTCGCGGACGCATCACGCGCATGAATATCCCAGGCCTCAGGGAGCGGGTGGGGTCAAGCGTCGCGGACCCGCGATCTCGCACTTGATCGGCCGCCGGATGAGAGCCCCGCTTCAGCGTACGTTACGAGATATACCGACCCCGTGCCCGTTCGTGTTTGCGTTTCCACTGGAAACGTTGTCTGAGACTCTGCGAATACCCTCCTGATCGTCCTTGACTTTCAGCAATGCGGCGTCTACATTACACGAACATCTGTTCCTGTCAAGGAGGAGCCACTTGAAACCCGAAGACCTGGAAAACCAGATCGTCGAAGCACATACGATTGCCGCGACCCATCGCGTTGCGATGCTGTTCGCGCTCGCT
>JBKKBA010000475.1:0-3565 GCA_046714275.1 Actinomycetota bacterium | reverse complement strand
GCCGCGCGCCGACCGGCCGCGGGCTGATCGCCCGGCTTCCGTCGTCGTCCACGCTGGACGGCTGGGCATACCGCGCGACCGCGATCGCGTTCCCGATCTGGACGTGGGCAGTTATCGCCGGCGCGATCTGGGCGGCGAAGGCGTGGGGCCGCTACTGGGGCTGGGATCCCAAAGAGACGTGGGCGTTCATCACTTGGGTCATCTATGCCGGCTACCTGCACTCGCGCGCCACGTCGGGATGGCGCGGACGACGCGCGGCGATGGTCGGCATCGCGGGCTTCGTCTCGCTGTGGATCACTTACTACGTCGTGAACCTTGTTATCTCCGGACTGCATTCCTACGCGGGGACCTGACCGAATGCCTCAGCCACCGGCACGACTGCCCACGCCGCGCGAAGGAATGATGCGGCGGCGCAAAGAGATGGAAGAGCGCATCGCCCAGATCCGCGAGCGCTACCTGGAGCCGATCCTTGGACGGTTCCCCCGCATTCTGCCGACCAAGCCCGACTCGGCCGCGCGGTATGCGCTGTACGCGGCGATCGCCTGGTTCGCGGTGTGGATGCTGATGGCCGCGGTGCTGGCCATCAAGCTGGTCTTTCCCGATTTCTTGAACCAGTTCGGCTTCATGTCCTACGGGCGTCTGCGTCAGGCCGAGTCGAACATTTTGAACTGGGGCGTGCTGTTCATGGGCGCCATCGGCGCGGCGTTCGCGATCGTCCCGCGGGTCTGCGGGGTGAAGTTGTGGAGCGAAAGGATCGGCGCGCAGGTCGTGATCCTGCTGAACCAGGTCGTGCTGGCCGGCACCTTGCTGGTCATGATCGGGCGCACGCAGGGAATCGATGGTGGCGAATGGCCCTGGCCGGTCGACTTCGCCGTGATGGCCGTAATGCTGGGCGTGCTGCAGATCTTGATGTTCACCGTGATGCGCCGCACCGAGAAGCGCCTAAACGCGCCGGCGAAGCACCTGATCGCCGCGTTCCATGTGCTGCCGATCACCTATGCCGTCGCGAACTTCGCCTCGTTGTTCGTCTACGGCGTCAAGCAGACTTTCTACACTGGGTTCGGTGCCGCCGGGTTCTTGCTGGCGATGTCGCTGGTCGGCGTCGGCTCCACCATGTTCGTGCTGCCCAGGGCCACCGGAAACCCGCTGTGGTCGTCGCGCCTGGCGGACATGTGCTTCTGGATGATGCTGTTCACGCTTCCGTGGCTGGGTTTGGCGCAGCGCGTTCTTGGCCCGGCTCCCGACTGGACCGAGACGATGGGGATTGCCTTTGCCATCGCGGCGCTGATCCCCGCTGTGTTTGTGCTGACTCTGGTATTCAATACGGCGCGCGGCGGGTCGCGATCGGATCCGGCGGCGACATTCATGATCGGGGCGTCTTTGCTGTGGGCGCTGGCGATCGTGCAGCACATGACCGGGGTGTTGCGAAGCCCTGCGGGGATCGTCGGCACGACGTGGTGGAACGAGGGCGTGCGCACGGCGTTCGCCGGGGCGTTCGGTTTGTGGCTGATCGGGCTGACCTATCACTTGATCCCTCGCATCCGCGGACGCGCGCTTCATTCGAAGGGGATGGTGGTCGCGCACTTCTGGGTCGGCGCGATCGGTGTGGGCGCGGCTTGGCTGACCGTTTCGGTCGCCGGGTTGATCCAGGGCTATCTTCAGGCCGGCGGCGCCGTGGCTCGGGCAACGTTTGCGACCGGGCAGGGGTGGGAGCAGATCTCCGCGTCTGTTCGTCCGATGCTGATTGCGCGGATGGCTGCGGGGGCGCTGGTCTTCACCGGCGTCGTGCTGTTCCTGTACAACGTGCAGCGGACGCTGGTGGAAGGGCGCGAGATCCCGATCGACACCGGTCACGCCGACGAGCCGGCCGTAGTAGGGAGCGCGGTATGAAACGAAGCGAGCGAGGCGAGCGAGGCGCGCTCCATTTGGGAGTGGTGATCGGCGGCACGGTGCTGGCTTTGACGATGGCGGGATTGCTGGGTGCGGTGCTTCCGGCGACCGACGTTGCCGTCGGCGGCGAAGCGGCCGGATCCGCTCGTGAATACAGCATCCAGCAGGTCGCCGGGCGCAAGATTTACGTTCGCGAAGGCTGCTTCACCTGCCACACGCAGATGGTGCGCGACGCGAACGCCGATCGCTCGCTGGGCTTGCGCATCTCCGAGCCCGGTGATTACGGCAACGAAGCTCCCAACCTGATTGGGCTGGACCGCATTGGGCCCGACCTGACCTGCGCCGGCACGCGCGAGGACGATGCGGCCTGGCACCAGCGTCATCTGCGAAACCCGCAGTCGGTCAGGAAGGGATCGTCGATGCCGTCCTACGCCTACCTGTCATCGGGCGAGCTGCGTGCGCTGGCTTTGTATCTGACGGCGTTGCAGTGTGCCGAGGAGGTGGCGAAGTGACGACCGAGATCGAGGAGATCGGCGGGATTCGCGCTTCGAAGCGAGGCATCCCCGCGTGGCTCAACCTGATCGCCATCGCGATCCTTTCGCTGGCCGCCTGGTATCTGCTGTCGTTCTCGTCGACGCCGCACACCGGAACGTTTCCGCGGCCGGAGCCTCCCGCCGTGCAGATTCCCGGCGGAGAGCCGGCCAAGGCGCACTGACGAACGTTGAGCCGATGAAAGATGACCCTGTGAAGTTGTGGCTGTGAAGTTCGGCCTGGGACAGTTCACGCTGCAGATTCCGCCGTGGGATTCCCGGACGCCGGAGCGGCTGTACGCCGACACCTTGGAGCTGGCCGCATTCGCCGAACAGGCCGGCTTCTCGTCTTTCTGGCTCGCCGAACATCATGGCGCGCAGGATTCCTACATCCCGTCGCTCTTGCCGTTCCTGTCCGCGGTGGCCGCGCGGACCTCACGGATCGAGATCGGAACCGCCGTCATGCTGGCTCCCTTTCATGATCCGCTGCGCCTGGCCGAGGACGCGGCGGTGGTGGATTGCATCAGCGGCGGGCGGTTGCGACTGGGCTTGGGACTGGGCTGGGTCGAGTACGAGTATCAGATGTTCGGTGTGCCGATGAAGGGGCGCGGCAAGCGACTGGAGGAGATCGTTCACGTGCTGCGCCGCGCCTGGACCGGCGAGCCGTTTTCCTTCAAGGGAAGCTTCTACGACATCGATCAGGCTACGGTGACGCCGCGACCGGTGAACGGGACCGTGCCGATCTTCCTGGGCGGGCAGGCCGACGCCGCGGTGGAGCGTGCCGCGGTCATGGCCGACGGCCACTTCCCCCCGTCGGTGGTCGCCGGATCGTCGGTGGGCGATCGCACCAAGCTGGTCGCCGGTATGCGCCGCGAACGCGGCCTGGATGCGCCGTACCGGTTCGGATGCTTTCTGCCGGTTGGTTTCGGGTCGGACTTCGACGAAGGATGGCGCAGCATTCGTGACGGCGTTCTGCACGTACGCGGTTCATACGCGACGTGGCTGCAGGGGGGACGCGATGTCGGGGGCGCGCGCGAGTTGGCGGCGCAGTTCGAGGACTCGCAACGCAGCGGCGTCGTTGCCGGCACTCCGGATCAAGTCGTTGAGAAGTTGCGACCGATCATCGAGGGGATCGCCGAAAGCGG
>JBKKBA010000474.1:0-3356 GCA_046714275.1 Actinomycetota bacterium | reverse complement strand
AGGAACACGCACTCGTCGGATTCATCCAGCGATGCCAGCACGTGCTCGGTGAACAACGCCGGCGTGTCCACGACCACGCAGGAATACGCCTGACGAGCCAGGCGCAGGATCTTCTGCGTTGCGGCCGGCTGAATGGTTTCCGCCAGGCCGGGCTCCAGCGGCGCCGCCAGCAGGTTGACGCCCGACCGGTGGGACGTCAGGTACCCGGTCAGCGCATCGGCATCCAGGCGATCCAGGTTCGCCGCCGCGTCGGCGATCGTGCGTGCCGGGAACAGTTGCAGCATGATCGCCAGGTCGCCGAACTGCAGGTCCAGGTCCATCAGGGCGACGCGCGCGTGCTTCTGCGCCAGCAACACGGCAAGGTTCACGGCGACGAACGACTTGCCGACGCCACCCTTGGCGGAGAACACGGTGATCACCTTCGACGGCTCGCCGGGCTCTTGCTCGGCCGGGACGCCGGCGCGAGCCCGTACGTTTTGGGACACGGCCTCCGCGCGCTCAATCGCGTCCTGCAGTTGCTCGGCGCTGAACGACGTCGGCAAGACGTCGCGTACGCCGGCTCGCAGCGCAAGCTGCAGCAGGTCGCTGGTGAGCGCGTCGGTGACCAGCACCACGCTGACGTCGGGAGCCGAACGGCGCAGCGACTCCGCGACGCGCAGCGCATCGGCGGCGCCGACCGACGGCCCCAGCAAGAGCACATCGGGCAGCGGTCCGCCTTCGGCAACCAGCCGTTCCAGCTCGTCCAGGTCCACGATCTGAACCGGTTCGCGCTGCGCCCCCAGCTCGTTGGTGACGCGAGCGTGGAAGTTGGGATCGGTGTCGGTGAGGGCGATCATGGCATCACCGGAACAGGCTGTCGGCGGTACGGCCCGGCGTGCCGGCCGGCTTCGAGTTGGGCGGCAGCAAGGTGAAGTAGATCTGGCCCTCCAGCACGGCGAAGGCCAGTTGCTCGGCCTGCGCGGGCGTGACGGCTAGGGTCATGATCATCTTGCTGGGCGCCACCGGCTCGGCAACCTGCTCGCGACGCGCGGACTCCCGCGCTCCCGACGACGGCGGTACGGCGGTGGTCTGCAAGCCCACGGCCAGCACCTCGACGTCCTGCATCAGGAAGCGCACCTCGGTCAGATCGTTTCGATCGACCTTGGCGATGATCGAGACGTGATCCTTGGGCCGGACAAAGCCTCCGACGCCCGGCGGAGCGGCCACCTCGACGGCGAACGCGTGCTTGTCGGCCGGGATGTTCAGCAGACGCCCCGCTTGCTCGGCCGATACGAATCGTGACAGCAAGATCTGCTCACCCTTGACCACGGTCGACGATGCGACGCGGCCGCGAATCGCAGCCAGGTCGGTCACCGCGCCCTGGGCCAGCAGCCGGCGGGGGATGGCCGCCTTTTCGAACAGGTTCTTCGATGCGGCGAATTCGGCCGTGGTGCCGGCCGGGATCGACTCGCGAGCCACGTAGGTCTGGACCGTTGCCGAGCCACGGGTCGCCTTCGACTCGATGGATCGCACGTAGGAGACCCACGCCGCGGTGGCGAAGGCAGCCAGGGCGACCGCCAGTAGAAGGCCGACGCTTCTGCGAGACAATGTTCCGATGCTCATCGTTTCTCCTCTCCGTTTTGAAACGTTTGCTTACACGTCGCAGCGGATGTCGACCGTCGTGCCGTATCCGCCGCCGCACAGCGACACGCCGTGCACGGTGGGGCGGCTCCCGCTGGGATTGCGGCCGATTGAGCCCACCCACCACTCATCTACGAATTCCAAATCGATGTACGAGCTGTCGTCCAGATTGCCCGTGATGCGGCTCCAGCCGTGGACCTTCACCAGAAGGAACGCGACGTGGCAGTACCGGGCGTTGAGACCGTCGCCATTCCACGGCGGCGGCGAGTTGCAGCCCAGCGAATCGCGGCGGTCCACCACTTTGTCGTAGACCATGATCGGGAACGTGATGTTGTTGTCGCGCAGGTACTCCAGCGAATCGATGAAGGTTCCGCCGCCGGCGCCGGTCTTCGGATCGCATCCGTCCTGGTTGCCCGACTCGTCGGGGTTGCAGTCCTTGATCTTCCCCGTTGCGATGTCGCCGAGTGATACCTCGCCGGGGTAGCCGTTGTAGAACCAGTCCCGCAGGGCCTGGTTTCCGTTCGGCCCGGCATTGCCGTTGTAGTCGATCCAGTCCCAGTTGCCGGCCGCCGCGCCGCAGCCCGACTCGCCCTTCTGCACATAGATGCGGTGCACCACGGCGCCGCCCGGCCCGCCCGGATGCCCGGGGCCGACGCCCCAGCCGGTGTCCACGCCGGCGAGATGAAGCGTCCATTCCAAAAAGTGTGGGCTCTTGTCGCAGATCCCGACGGGCCGTAGCCCGATCGCGGACGACAGCGGTCCCCACTGCGCGTAGGACGTGGAGGCCACCGGCACAGAGCTAATGCCGAAGATGCCGGCAAAGCTGAGCTGTGCCGTCAAGCGGGCGTCCACGCGCACGTGCCCGGCCTCCGACAGGCACGTGCCGCCGGCCGGCGTGGTTTCGAAGCCGGTCATCGCAGACTTCGCGTCGTTTGAGGTGATGACACTCCGCGCCTCCGCTTCCGCCGCCGAGGTGGCCGGGGCGTTGCAGGCATTGGCGCCGGCCGCGTCCAGCGACCGCGCGGCGGCCAGCGCACCGGCGTCGGTGTCGGTGATCAGGTTGCGGCGTGTCCTCCAGACGCTGCCGGCGTCGATGCTCAGCACGGCAGCGCCCAGGATCGCGGTCAGCGATACGACGACGATGACGGCCGTCACGCCGCGCTCATCGCGCCGAATGCGTCGCGCTGAAGGGAGCCGGCTCCGGCCCGTAGTCACGGCGCGCTCCGTTCGCAGCGGAACACACCGATGGCGGTGTAGCGGATCTGCCGCTGTCCCCACAGAGGGATCGCGATCGCGTACCGCGCGTTGGCAGGGACGACCGCGCGAACCTCAACGATGCCCCCGACGCCGGCGATCTGACAGGGCCGCTGCGCCGAAAGCGTGGCAGGCACGGTCTCGATCTGCACGTCTGCGGCGACGAACAAGCTTTGCGAGCGGCGCACGCGGGTCAGGATCTCGGTGTTGGTGGCGCCGATCGAGGCGATGCGCGCGCCTTCGCGGGCGGCAGCTTCAAGGCCCTGCGCGCGGTTGTACGCAATGCCGAACTGGATGGTGCCGAACAGCACCATGAACAGGACTGACATCACGATCGCAAACTCGACGGCGGATGCTCCCCGCTCGTCGCGCCGGCGCTTACCGATCCCCATCGCTGCCCTCTCCCGTGTCGCGCTGTGACTGGTGGTGCTTGGCGAAGTCTTGGTGGCCCTACGGCCCGGACGCTCGGGACGGGTGTGACC
>JBKKBA010000473.1:0-4918 GCA_046714275.1 Actinomycetota bacterium | reverse complement strand
CTACCGGTATCGGATCCGAGCACTCAACCCACTCGAGGGAGCGTATTCCGCGCAGGTCTGCACCTACCACTTCCCATGGATCGCGGCGCTGGGATGTCCCAATGCATAAAGGAGAAGAGCCAAGGCGCGTGGCGCTGATCGTTGCCGCGATCCTTGTCGCGACAGGACTCTTCGTCCCGTCGCCGGCGTCCGCAAGTTCCGATCCGTGGAACAGCGCGAACATGGTTACAACTTCTTTTCCGGGAATCGACGCTGTTCCGGTGGGGATCGCCGTTCAGTCGGACGGCAGGACCGTCGTCGTCGGCACTCCGTGGATCGTGGCGCGGTACAACAAGAACGGAACGCTCGACACGACGTTCGACACAGACGGGTGGGTCAACACGACCTGGCCGGGTGGGCCCGCGTCCGCCCGGGGGGTTGCGATCGATGCGAAGGGGCGGATCGTCGTCACCGGCGTGACGGACTCCAAGACGTTCGTGGCGATCGCGCGCTACCGGAGGAACGGAAGCCTAGACCCCAACTTCAACGGCGGCGGACGCTTGACGCTCCGGGCGCCCATTTCGTCACCCCGCGAGTCTGATCTCGAAGAGACTAGGGTGAACAACATCGGACCACCGGGAATCAACTCCAACGGAAGCATGCGGCTGAGCTTCGACGCCGTCCACGGCAGGCACTCCAAAAGCGAAGTTCTTAACCTCAACGAAGACGGCTCGGGGATAGCTCGGCGGATGGAGCCGCGAGCGAAGTCGTGCCATGTTCCCGCTCCCCGCATCGCGCGGCCGGCTCGGCAAGAGACCCTCCTCTTCCAGTGCGGGGGGGGAAATCTTGCGGTCGCCCGTGCTGAGGCAACTGGGCTTGTCAAGCCTGCGCCAGGCCCCCGACCGAACTACTTCGACGCAACCGACGGGGCCGCGTCGGCGCCAAGGGGGCGCGTGTACGTTGCCTCCTACAACAGAGAACTCCCGTCAGGCATGGCCGTTGACGCGATCATCGGCGATCCCAATTCGTTCAGGGACCCGCTTAGGCTCGACACAACGTTCAGCTTTGATGGACGCAAACACCTCGAGTTGCCCGGACCTTCGGGTCCTCCCGGCATTGCCGTCGATGATCTCGACCGAATCGTTGAGTCCGCGACATACGAGTCGGGCGGCGCGCACTACCTTGCGATCCGGCGGATTCTTCCGGGCGGCGACCTCGACGAAGCTTTAGGAGACCTGGGCGCTCTCGACTACAACCTTGGCTCGGTCAGAGTCCCCGCAGACCCGTCGCCTCAGCCACGCTTGACGATCCGGCCGGACAGAACCCTCATCATCGCCGCTCCGCACGCACCATGTTCATCATGTCCTCGCGGATTCTCGCTGATCCGAATTAGTCCCAACAATCCAGACAGCGTAAAGAATTTCGAAGTGCAATCCGGTCCTGGCAAGATCCTTGGAACGTGGGCCGAGCCGTCGGGCGCAGCAACACCGAAGTCGCACCAAGTCCGCGCATCGGATTCGTCCGGAAACGTTGTTGGTACGGCGACGAGTTCTTTTCGATCGGCGACGTTCCCCAATCTTGATGAAGGAGGCTCGTTCAAGCTCGATGTGACCGTGATCGACGAGTTCGGTCAACGATCGCCAACCGTAACCTCACCACTGACGACGCCGCTTGCAACGGCGACGCGTGCCGGCGCTCCGTCGAACCTTTCCGTCATCACCGACGGGCCCGGACGCCTGGCCGCTGCGTTCACACAGACGGCCACATCCGGCATTGATTCCTGGCTCTTGAAGGCCAGCGCGTCCGGCTATCCGGACGTGGAGAAGGTTCTTCGTCCCCCGACCGATCCGATGGGCGTTTCGTCCGATACGCATTCGACGGTTCTGAGCGGCTTGCAGCCGAATGTTGCATACAGCCTGACGGTCGCGGCACATACCGGCGCCGGCCTTGGTGTGGCGACCTCTCCGATCGTGCGGACCGTGAACAACACCGCGCTGCGGCCCGATGCGCCGATCGACCTGCGCGGCAGTTCCATCAACGAAGCGTTCCGGTTGGATGCGATCCCTGGATCGGATCATGGGAGTCCGACCACGTTGTTTCGATTCGTAAAACTCGAAACCATCGAGGGACAGGTGGGCCAATACACAGAAAGGACGATTGGTACGAGCGCCACGCCAAGCCTGGCCGGACTTCAGGGGGCTGGTTCTCTGGAGAGATACGGCGTCTATGCGACGAACGCAGCGGGCGAATCCACCCGAAGCGAAATCATCAACGTCCAGGACGCGTTGGCGTCGGAGTATCCAACCGCACCATTGAATCCGTCGGTCACCGCGACGGTCGACTGGGTTCATGTGAGGTGGGCCCAGCAACCGTCGGCCCAGCAACCGGCCCAGCAGTCGTCGGCCCAGCAACAGTCGGCCAGCGCGGGTCCGCTCACCGGTCACACGGTCTATCTGCGTTCGTCCACCGATCCGGCTGCCAATCCGGACAAGGTCGTTCACGTCGCTGCCGGCCAGACGAGCGTGTCGATCCCGGTCGCCAACGCATGCCAGACCCAGTCCTACGCCATCAGCGCATCGAATGCGACCGGCGAGTCTGCTTTGAGCACAGATACGTCGGCCACGGCGCTGTGCGCGCCGGGTTCGATGTTCGTCGGAGCAGACCCAGGAAACGGCGAAGCGTATCTGCGCTGGCAGTTCCCCTCGCCCCTGAGGACTCTGGGCGTGACGGGATACCGGATCGTGCAGCTCACCCCGACTCGCCGCATGGTCGCGACCGTCGATAAGGGCACGCAGACCTTCGCCGTGTCGGGCTTGACCAACGGCACCGCGCACCGGTTCTCGGTCGCTGCCTACAACGCCGCCGGCACCGGACCCGAAACCGAAGTCAGCGTCACCCCCGGTGTCACCGGCCCACCCGGACGGGTGCGTAACCTGTTCGCAGAACCGGGCAATGGCACCATCACCATGCGATGGGATCCGCCGGCGTCAACAGGCGGCGAGACGATCGTGCAATACCAGATCATCGAATCGGCCTACAGCCCCACATCGGGCGAAGTGCAGACCGTCAAGGGCGTCACGGATGCGTCGATCCGAACGTTCACGATCAACGGCTACGGACCCGAGGAGGCCCACTTCCTTTCCGTGCGGGCCTTCACGTCCAAACCCGGCCCGCTCGCACGCGTCACCGGCTACACCAACGCCCCGCCCTCCGAGCCCGTCCTAACGAGCGCCACCGCCGGCAATGCGAGCGCCACCCTTGCCTGGACGCATGTGGGCAACGCCAGCATCCCGCTGACGGGTTTCCGTCTCTACCGGACGGCGCCGGGAGCTCCGACTCCGGTCATCACCGACGTCGAAGACGTGCGATCGGTCACCGACACCGGCTTAACCAACGGCGTCACCTATCGCTATCAGGTCGCGGCAATCAACGACGCGGGCGAGTCCGAGGCGTCGAACGAACTGACCGCCGTGCCGGCCGCCCCACCCGTGCCGAGCGCGGTTCAGTCGTTGACGGCATCCGTAGCCACGAGCCAGGTACGGCTTCGCTGGGCAGCCCCGGTCGCGCCGGGACCGGAACCGTTCGACGTTGAGATCAGTCGAACCCCCGTCGGCGCAGGCGATCCGCTGGTAGTCCTGTCAGGCGAGGCGACCGCATTCCACGACTACTCTGTGACCAACGGCACCACCTACACCTACACGCTCCGAGCACTCAATTCAGCCGGCGCTTCAACGCCGGTCAGCGCGACCGCGACCCCGACCGAAAGCAGCATTCTTCCCCCCGGCCCGCCTGACGTCTCCGTCGATACCGGACCAGGTGCCGGACAGTTGACGGCGCGCTGGGACACCCCGCTCGATACGGGCGGCGGCACGATAACCGGCTACAGCATCTATCGGGCGACCACCCCGGGCGGAGCGCGGACGCACATCGGGTGGGTGTCAGATTCGGCGCGCTCCTACACCGACTCGGGACTCGGCAACGGAACAACGCGCTTCTACTCGGTCGTCGCGACGAGCGCGAGCGGCGTCGGCGAATCTTCCCTGGAGACACCCGGCACGACCTTCACCGTGCCGAGCGTTCCCTTGGGTCTCACCCTCACCCCAGGCCCGGACCGGGTGACGGCAAGCTTCCAAGAGCCCGACGACTTGGGAGGCGCATTCCCGCCGTCGTATCTCGTCTATCGCTCGTCAGCGCAGCAATCCGAGACGCGCGTCGCCACCATCACCAACGGCGCGACAACCCACCTCGACCTCCGCCTTTCCGCTGAGACCAACTACTCGTATCGCGTGTCGGCATCGACACCGGCCGGAGAAGGCCCCAAGACGGCCCTCGTTACCACCAGAACGCTCGCGGCCATTGTGCCCACCGCACCCGTCAACCTGGTTGTGACGCCGGCGCCGCAACGACTTGACCTGGCGTGGAGCCCCCCGCTCAGCAACGGCGGTGCTCCCGTCACGAACTACCAGATCCTGCGTGGCACGCAAAGCGGTTCGCTGGACTTTCTGGCCACCGTCGGAAACGTCACCACCTACGCCGATCCGGGACGACGCGCGGGCGTGACCACCTTCTATCAAGTCATCGCCGTCAACCGTGTGGGGGAAGGCTCTCCGTCAAACGAGGCTTCCGGCGCCGCCCTGCTGGAGCCTCCGTCGGCGCCCCGGAACCTCACCGCAACGCCGACTCCCGGCACGGTTCTGGCTCCGTTCCAAACAACCCTGCGATGGTCGCCGCCGGCTTCCGACGGCGGGGCCCCCCTCACCAACTACGCCGTCTACGAGCAGACGGGCTCTGAACCCGAACGGCGCATCGCATTTGTTCCCCCGACGGCCACCTCATTCAATGTCAGCGGGAGTCCCATCACGCCCTACCGGTATCGGATCCGAGCACTCAACCCACTCGAGGGAGCGTATTCCGCGCAGGTCTGCACCTACCACTTCCC
>JBKKBA010000472.1:0-4228 GCA_046714275.1 Actinomycetota bacterium | reverse complement strand
ATCATGACTTCCTTGTGGTCGGCGCTGGAGGTGATGTCGCCCTTGTAGAGCCACACCTTGACGCCGATGCGGCCGAAGGTGGTGGCCGACTCGAACAGACCGTAGTCCACCTCTGCGCGAATCGTGTGCAGCGGGACGCGGCCTTCGCGGTACCACTCGGTGCGGCTCATCTCGGCGCCGCCCAGACGGCCCGACACCTGCACCCGGATGCCCTTGGCGCCCGACCGCATGGTCCCCTGCACGCCGCGGCGCATCGCGCGGCGGAACGACACGCGCGAGGTGAGCTGTTCGGCGATGCCCTGCGCCACCAGCTTGGCGACCATTTCGGGCTGCTTGATCTCGTTGACGTTGAGCTGCACGTTCTCTTTGCCCGTCAGCTTGCGCAGGTCGTCGCGGATGCGGTCGACCTCGGAGCCGCGCCGGCCGATGACGATGCCCGGCCGCGCCGTCCAGATGTCCACCTGCAGGCGATCGCCCTTTCGCTCGATATCGATCGTGGCGATGCCGGCATGCGACAGCGATCCCAGCAAGTACTTGCGAACCTTCAGGTCTTCCTGAAGCCACGTCTTGTACTGCTTGTCGGCGTACCAGCGCGAGCGCCAGCCAAAGGCCGGATTCGATCCCAGCCGGAACCCGTAGGGATGAATCTTCTGGCCCACTAGCCCTCCCTCGGTTCAACCACGATCGTGATGTGGGACGTGCGCTTCAAGATCTGGTAGGCGCGGCCCAGCGCGCGAGGTTGCCAGCGCTTGAGCATCGGGCCTTCGTCGGCCCAGCACTGGGCGACGAACAGATCGCCCGGGTCGACGTGCAGGGTCGTCTCGGCGTTGGCGACGGCCGCATTGAGAAGCTTCAGGACGTAGGGTGCGGCGGCCTTCGGAGTGAACTGCAGCACGCGCCGCGCCTCGTCCACGTGCTTGCCCCGGATGATGTTCAGCACGAAGCGCACCTTGTTCGGAGTGACGCGAACGAATTTGACGCTGGCGCGAGCGGCTTTCGTCTGTGTCTTCGCCATCAGCGCGGCCCCGTCGCTTTCTCTTTCGAAGTTCCGCCGTGCGTACGGAAGGTGCGCGTCGGCGCGAACTCGCCCAGCTTGTGTCCCACCATGGACTCCGAGATGTAGACCGGCACGTGCTTGCGCCCGTCATGAACGGCGATCGTCAGCCCGACCATGTCGGGAATCACCGTCGAGCGCCGCGACCATGTCTTGATCACGCGCTTGTCCTTGCGCCGCGACGCCACCTCGATCTTCTCCAGCAGGTGGTCGTCCACAAACGGACCCTTTTTCAGCGAGCGTGCCATGCGTCTAACCCTTCTTCTTCTTCTTGCGGCGGCGAATGATCAGCTTGTCGCTGGGCTTCTGCTTGCGGGTGCGGCCTTCCTTCTTGCCCCACGGGCTGGTGGGGTGGCGGCCTCCCGATGACTTGCCTTCCCCGCCGCCCAGCGGATGGTCGACCGGGTTCATGGCGACGCCGCGCACCGTCGGACGGAAGCCCTTGTAGCGCGTGCGTCCCGCCTTGCCCCAGTTGATCAGCTCCCACTCGGCGTTGCCGACCTCGCCGATGGTGGCGCGGCACGTGGACGGAACCAGCCGAACCTCTCCGGAGGGCATCCGCAAGTTCGCCATGGTGCCTTCCTTGGCCATCAACTGCACGCTGGTTCCCGCGCTTCGAGCGATCTTCGCCCCGCCGCCGGGCCGAAGCTCGACGGCATGGATGACGGTGCCGATCGGGATGTTCTTCAGCGGAAGCGCGTTCCCAGGCTTGATGTCAACGCCTTCGCCCGATACGACGGGATCGCCGACCACAAGATTCGCCGGGGCGATGATGTATCGCTTGTCGCCGTCGGCGTAGTGCAGCAGCGCGATCCGGCAGTTCCGGTTCGGGTCGTACTCGATCGAGAACACCTTGGCCGGCACGCCGTCCTTGTTGCGACGGAAGTCAATGACACGGTAGCGGCGCTTGTTTCCACCGCCGCGGTGGCGCGTGGTGATGCGCCCCGTCGCGTTGCGGCCCCCGGAGGAGCTGAGCGGACGCGTGAGACTCTTTTCGGGCTTGCCGCGAGTGATCTCCTTGTAATCGGAGACCGAGGCCCCGCGTCGGCCCGGTGTCGTCGGCTTATATCTGCGAACGCCCATGCTCTTACCTCGGCTGGAAAATCTCGATACGGTCGCCCTCGGCCAGCGTGACCAGGGCGCGCTTCTGATCCGAGCGCTTCCCCGTCGAAACCCGGGTGCGCGTCGTCTTTCCCTTACGCCACAGCGTGTTCACGGAGAGCACCTTGACACCGAAGATCTTCTCGACCGCGATCTTGATCTCGGTCTTGTTGGATTCAGGAGCCACCAGGAACGTGTAGACGTTGTGGTCGATCGACGTATACGACTTCTCCGAAACGACCGGGGCAAGGATCACGTCGCGGTAATCCTTCACTTCGCACCCCCACCGGACTGGGCCGCCGCCTGAGCCGCAGCTTTCTCTCGCCTGGACGGCGCCGCCTTGCGCGCCTCGCTGACCTGCTCCAAAGCCGCCTTCGTGAACACGATCCACTGATTGGCCAGCACGTCGTAGGTGTTGAGCTGGTCCGCCAGGATCAGGTGAACATCGGGCATGTTCCGGTACGACTTCACGGTGTTCTCTTCCGGCGCGTCCAGCACCAGCAGCGCCGATCCGCTGACGCCGGCCGCTTTCAGCAACGCCGCGGCATCCTTTGCCTTGGGCACCGGGAAGCTGAACGCATCGACGACGATGATCCTTCCCTCCGCGGCCCGGTCCGACAGGGCGCTGCGCAACGCAAGAGCCTTCATCTTCTTCGGCACCTTCACGGAATGGTCTCGCGGCCTGGGGCCCATCACGACGCCGCCCCCGCGCCACTGCGGGGATCGCGTCGAGCCCTGCCGCGCACGGCCGGTCCCCTTCTGCTTCCACGGCTTCCGTCCGCCGCCCCGGACCTCACCACGACGCTTGGTCGAGTGCGTGCCCGAGCGCGCGGCTGCAAGTTGCGCGACGACAACCTGATGCATGACCGGAACGTTGACCTGCGCGCCGAACACCGACTGGTCCAGCTCAACGTTGCCGGCGGACTCGCCCGACGGTGAGTAAACCTTTGCTTCGCTCACGACGGCGTCACCTTCGCCTTCACTGCGGAGCGGATCATGACCAGATTTCCGTTGGGGCCGGGCACCGATCCGCGCACCAGCAGCAGGTTCTGCTCGGGATCGGATTCAACGATCGAAAGCGACAGGATCGTGACTCGCTCGTTGCCCAGCCGGCCGGCGCCCTTCTTGCCGCGGAAGACGCGGCCCGGTGTCGTTCCGGCGCCCTGCGAACCGGGCGAGCGGTGCTTGCGCTCCGTGCCGTGCGAGGCCGGCTTGCCGTGGAAGTTCCAGCGCTTCATCGCGCCGGAGAATCCCTTGCCCTTGGTGAGCCCGACGACGTCAACGGGATCACCGGCGGCGAACACATCGGCCTTCAGCGTCTGGCCCAAGGTGTACGTGCCGGCGTCTTCGGTTCGCAGCTCGACCAGGGTCCGGGTCGCCGGCGCACCGGAGGCGCGCAGGTGGCCCTTTGCCGGCCGCGTGATGCGGAACTCCGCGACCTCGCCGAAAGACAGTTGGACCGCGTTGTAGCCGTCCTTTTCAGGCGTGCGGACCTGCGTCACCGTGCACGGGCCGGCCTCGATGACCGTGACCGGGATCGCGCGGCCGGCCTCGTCGAAGATCTGCGTCATGCCGATCTTCTTGCCCAGGATGGCCTTGGCCATTTTCATGCGCCACCGGCTTTGATCTCGATGTCCACGCCGGCAGGCAGGTCCAGTCGCATGAGCGAGTCGACCGTTTTCGGCGACGGGTCGATGATGTCGATGAGCCGCTTGTGCGTGCGCATCTCAAAGTGCTCGCGTGAGTCCTTGTCCTTATGAGGCGAGCGGATCACGCAATAGATCGTCCGCTCTGTCGGCAGCGGAACCGGGCCCGAAACCTTCGCACCGGTACGCGTCACCGTGTCCACGATCTTGCGCGCGGACTGATCGATGACCTCGTGGTCGTAGGCCTTCAGGCGGATCCGAATCGTTTGCTGCGCCAATGCAGGAACTCCTGTCGTCGCTTACTTGAGGATCTTGGTGACGCGGCCGGCGCCGACGGTGCGACCACCTTCGCGAATGGCGAAGCGCAATCCTTCATCCATGGCGATCGGGGCGATCAACTCCACCAGCATGGTCGTGTTGTCGCCCG
>JBKKBA010000471.1:0-4004 GCA_046714275.1 Actinomycetota bacterium | reverse complement strand
GAGCGGCGGCTGGCATACGACCGTCTGGCCGGGACCGCGGTCTCGGTGAAGCCGCTGACGCAGCGAGCGTGGCGGATCAACCGCACATTCATGGCAGCCATCGCCGTATTCGTCGCTCCGACCTTCCTACTTCTGGCGCTTGTCGAATGGACGGGTCTCGAACATCTTGGATGCGAGGGTCGCGGAGTTCTCCTCGTCGTCACAATGTCCGTGACAGCGACGCTTCTTGCCATCCCCATCGCCCGCAGAGACGCCGGCGCAGCCGTCGCCATGGGGTTTGGCATCCCCTGGACAGCGATGGCAATCGTTGATGCAGCGAAGGGACGCGGAAGTGAGCCTGCACTCCTCTTTGTGGCGATGGCTCTCGTCGTCAGCTTGCAAGCCACTCACCTGGGCCGCGTCTGCAAACCCGCTCCACCGAGAGCCCGCGCATGAGCGGGTTCGGTTCCCGGTCACAACTCCTGTTCCCGCTCGAGGTTCGCCGAATCGACCATATCCACCAAAGCGTTGTTGCACACGTCGTCCGGCTGGCTCGGCCCCCCCCCGACGCGCCCTCGTTAAACTGGCGCTGCTCGCGTCGATAACTTGCCAGAAGGCTGTGAGCCTGCCCGCCGTGGCAAGAGATGGATACTTGGAACGCGTTATACGGGTGAGCCGTCGTCATATGAACATGCCCTTTCCATTGCGCGGACATGGTGCAACACCCTCCGGCGTCCTCCGCCGTCGGCTCGTTGCCAAAGTGGCGGGGACATCCATTGGTGGGCGACGCGCGAGCCAGACGCAAGCGCGCAACCGCCGCCATCGTTTGGCTACTTTCCTGAGTATGTTCGTCACATCGATGAAGCGGTGAGCCGGGGAGCAGACCAAATGTGGCGAGCTGATCCTGTATGGGCGGCGCTTTGGCTGACTGAGTTCTCCGACGAGCCTCACCGCGATCCCCGCACCTTCGGCCAAGATCAAGCCGACTGCGGAACGTACCCGGTCTGTCGCTTCGCGGCGCGCGTCGTTCAGCGCGACGGCACCACCTTCGTGGAGATCTTGGATCAGATCGGGGACAGTTGGTGGCGTTCCTCCATCCGGCGAGTCACCGTGGAGCGGCTCGGCGGCACGCAAACATGGTGGGCGACGAAAAGCGTCGCACTTCCCTGGATCGCCGCGCCTTACGATGCGGCCGGCGCACGGAAAGCCCGAGAACTCTTCGACGCGTTCCCACGCCGAATCGTTCAGCACGCGTACTGCCTTGACGCATCGCGCAAGTGGAATCCTTGCTCATACGAGGACGCGACCGCGTGCGGAAGAATAGGCGGGTGCCTGGCACCCGGAGCGACGGATACGCCCGAGTGGTATCGCTGATCCGAGCGCCCTCGGCGCACTGTGTCTTGAGCCAACAGCCCGCAAGAATCGCAACTATCGAGGCAATCAGCACCAAGGCTACGCCACCCGAGAAGGCGATCTCATCGGGCCTCAGTCGTCCGGCTGGCTCGGCCCCTTACGCGCGCTCGCCACGATCCGCTACCAAAAGGCGCCCGGGAGCCTTCCGACTCCTCTTCCATTCCATCCAACGACCGCCGCCTCAATCGCCATCAATCCGAACATGGCAGTCGCGATCGCGGTGGATTCACCCTACTGGACCAAGCGATATCCCTCGTTTCGTGAACTCGCTGCCGAACCCGCTACTCTTCGAGCGTCATGAACGGGGTAATCGAGAGCAAATTGGCGACGATCGCGACGATCTGCCGTCGCTTCAGCGTTCAACGACTCTGGGTGTTCGGTTCCGCTACCACGGGGCGCTTTGACCCAGACCGCAGCGATGTCGATTTCATGGTCGAGTTCGGGTCCGAAGCCCCGCGTGATTACATCCACCACTTCTTCCCCCTGGAAGAGGCGCTGGCCCGGGCAGTCGGGCGCCCGGTGGATGTCGTCGAGCCGCAAGCGATCCGCAATCCGTATTTCCGGGCATCGGCGCTTGCAGGCAGGATCCTCATCTATGAGGCCGCCTGAAGCTCTGAAATACCTCTGGGACGTGGCAGAAGCCTGCCGCCGCGTGTGTGAGTTCATCGAGGGGAAGTCGATTGACCGCTATCGTCAAGATGTACTTCTTCGCTCTGCGGTGGAGCGACAGCTGATGATCGTCGGCGAAGCGCTCGGGTAAGCCATCCAAATAGACTCCACACTCGAAGCCGCATTTGAGGACGCCCGGGCGATCATCGGACTTCGCAACAGGCTCGTGCACGGATACACGGACACCCACGACGATCTGATCTGGAGTGCAGCATCGATCGGGGTCCCTGAGCTTCGCGTACAAGTCGAGTCTGAGCTGAGCTGACGGGCCGGTTTCCCGCCGACGAGGCAGCCAGCGTCATGGACGTGCGCCGCTACAAACGGGGCGCAGATGAGCAAACGGCTCCGGCGTCGCCGCGCTCGGCGGCACGTATCCCTCCCGGCCGTCGCGGGAAGAAAGGACCATTCCGCCCGGCGCATACGGCCGGGCCGTGTTTACGTTTGTGACCAAACCGCGGCCGGCGACTACTCCGCGGCAGCGCGTTCACAAGCCTACGAAAAGCAAAAACCCCTGCTCGCGCGGGGGTTCTTGTTTTGGAGGCGGCGCCCGGAATTGAACCGGGGTGCAGGGATTTGCAGTCCCTTGCCTAACCACTCGGCCACACCGCCGAACAATGGGCCGCCTGCCGGCGGCCCGAGAGTTCGTTGATTCTTGGGTCTTGTTGGAGCGGGCGACCAGATTCGAACTGGCGACCCTCACCTTGGCAAGGTGATGCTCTACCACTGAGCCACGCCCGCATTGAACGAGGGGTGATTGTACCAACCGCCGACCGGCGCGCACCAACGGAAACCCGGCCGGAGGATTGGGGCTATTTCCATGCCTGGAACGTGCACTTTTCCGCAGAGCTTCCGGGCGAGAACCCTGAGAATGGCTTCAAGAGCGGGGCAAGGGGTCTCCGCCCGACAGGAAGGAAGCTCGATGCGCCGCACTCGCACGATTCCCATGATCCTTGGCACCATCTTGGCCCTGGTCCTCTCCCTTGGCACCGCCCAGGCCGTGACCTGCGGGGGCCCGTGGACCGGCCCGATTGGGGCGACTTGCACCCTGACCTCGGGTGGAAGCACGCTGACCTTCGGCGGGGTGGCCGTCGGAGCGTCGGCTGCGATCGGCATCTCGGTCTTCTCGCCGCCCGGGGTCTACATGGCCGGTTGCTCGAACACCGGAGCCGGATTCACCGCCTGCGGCGCCGCGACGACGATCACGGTTCCGCTGGGCCAGACCGTCATCTGCGTCGTGAAGGGTCTGAACTCCGGTTCCTTCTTCTGCGACGCCTGAGGGCCGCGCGCGACCGCGGCATCGCCTGAAAACAACGCCGTAAGCCCGGTGGCATGGGGTGAACGCCTGCCGCCGGGCTTCGGCCCGTTCTAAACCGCGAGGGCCCCTTGGCCCAGACGGGGAGCCGGGCCATTCAAGGAGCTAGGTCGAACCCGTGGAGCCGAGCCCGCCCTCGCCGCGATCCGACTCGGGCAGCTCGTCTACTTCGACGACCCTGACGTCGGGAACGGCCAGGACCACCAACTGGGCGATGCGATCCCCACGGCGCACGTCCAGTGGCTCGGACGGATCCAGGTTCACCAGGATGACCTTGACCTCGCCGCGATAGCCCGAATCGATCAGCCCGGGCGAGTTCAGAACGCCGATCCCGTTCCGCGCGGCCAGCCCCGACCGCGGCTGCACGAAGCCGGCGTAGCCGGCCGGGATGGCTACAGCGACCCCGGTCGGCACGGTGCGCCGCTCCCCCGCCGGCAACGTGAAATCGACCATGGAGCGCAGATCCAGTCCCGCATCGCCGGGCTGGGCGGCCGCGGGCAGATCGGCTTCGGGATCCAGGCGCTTGACCAGCATCCGGGGCTTCGGCTGGGGGCCGGCCCCGCGCGCGACCCGCCGCCGGCCTTCCGTCGCGGGCGTCTCGAACAAAGCCATCTGCTGCTCCATTGGTAAT
>JBKKBA010000470.1:0-2747 GCA_046714275.1 Actinomycetota bacterium | reverse complement strand
GACCACGGCCACGCTCCAGGTCGCGATGATCGGTTTCATGCCCGGCTTTGGGTACCTGCTGGGTCTGCCGGCGAACCTGCACTTGCCGCGCAGGGCAACGCCGCGCACGCACGTTCCCGCCGGCAGCGTCGCGATCGCCGGACCATTCTGCGGCATCTACCCATCAGCGTCACCGGGCGGCTGGCACATCCTGGGCCGCACCCAAGAGACGTTCTTCGATCCGATCGCGGAGCGACCGTCGCGACTGAGCCCCGGCGATACCGTGCGCCTTGTGACCGCATGAGCGCCGGTATCGGCCTTCTTGTCGGCGAACCGGGATGGTCGAGCGTCCAGGACCTAGGGCGCCAAGGCTTCGGTGCGCTGGGTGTGCCGCGCGGCGGCGCGTTCGACGAGTGGGCGCTGCGCGCAGGCAACCGCCTGGCCGGCAACGACGACGATGCTGCCGCGATCGAGTTCGCGATGCGCGGCCCGACAATCACTTTTGGTCGAGCCGCCGTTATCGCGCTGACGGGTGCTCACTTCGATGCGTCCGTTGACGGTCGCGACGTGCCGCACGCGCGATCGTTCCGCATCCAAGAAGGCGTCACTCTGACGATCGGCAGGGCGCGTGACGGCGCGCGCGGCTATCTGTGCGTGCGCGGTGGGATCGCGACGCCGTCGCTTCTTGGCAGCCGGTCGGTCTCTGCGCGCGCAGGACTGGGCACGATGCTGGCTGCGGGCGACCGTCTGCCGCTCGGCCCGGTGCCGGAAGCAGGAAGTCCAGATCGTCGCATGGCTCGATCGATCCCCGAGGCCGTTCTGCGCGCCGCGGCGGGGCCGCAGGACGACCGCTTTGACCTTGACGAGCTGTTCGAAGGATCCTTCACCGTCTCGGCCGAGGCCGATCGCGTGGGCGTCCGGCTGGATGGGGTGCGTCTGACCCATCGCGGCCCGTCCGAGATAGAACCGGAGGGAGCGATTCCCGGCGCGATCCAGGTTCCGGCCGACGGACGTCCAATCGTGCTGGGTCCCGATGGACCTGCCACCGGCGGATACGCCAAAATTGCCGTTGTGGCCGGCGCCGACCTGGGCGTCCTGGCCCAAGCGCGTCCCGGCGCTACGCTTCGCTTTGAACGCGTCACGGTTCAAGAGGCGCGCGCGGCCCGGCACGAACGCGAGCATCTGCTGAGCGAGGCGATCGTCGATGAATAGGCGGATCGATTTGAATGCCGACGTCGGAGAGGGATCCGACGACGCAGCGCTCTACCCGCTGGTGACGTCGGTCAACATCGCATGTGGAGCGCATGCGGGAGATAGCCAGACGATGGCCGCCGCCGTCGCGCTGGCCGTGAAGCATGGCTGCGCGATCGGGGCGCATCCCGGCTACGCCGACCCCGAACACATGGGGCGCCGTGCCGTTTCGCTGTCGCCGGCAGAGATCGTCGCGCTGGTCGCCACACAAGTGCGGACGTTGCAGCGGGTCGCCCGCGATCACGGCACCACGTTGCACCACGTGAAGCCGCACGGCGCTCTGTACAACCTGGCTGCGGCCGACGCGGCCACGGCTCGCGCCGTCGCTACCGGCGTCGCCGCTGTGGACGCGGGCCTGATCCTGGTCGGGCTGGCCGGGTCGGAGTCGATCGCGGCAGCGGGGGCGTGCGGGCTGCAAGCCGCAGCCGAGGCCTTCTGTGATCGCGGCTATCGTCCGGACGGATCGCTGATTCCGCGGGATCAACCCGGCGCCGTCGTCGCCGATCCGGAGGAAGCGGCAGTTCGCGCCGTCCAACTTGCCGGCGGAGCGGTCGATACGCTGTGCCTGCACTCCGATACCCCCGGCGCCGTCGCCATGGCTCGCGCCGTTCGGCAAGCTCTGGAGAAAGGGGGGATTTCGGTCCGGTCGCTCTGAAGGAAGATGCCGGAAGGGCTGCGAATCTATAGGGACGCCTGTTTGGACTACCCGACGAGAGGGAGATCCTTTATGCACCGTTCGTTCCGCGCCGCCGCGGCCTTCCTTGCCGCGCTGACCGTCGTCGCGCTTGCCGCCACCTCGACCGGTGCAGGCTCGTTCACCCCGGTTCGGCGAGCCAAGGCGTCGCCGGGCAACCTGCTGGGACACGGGAATGGGCCCGAATCGTTCAACGAAGCCCTGGCCGCCGCCGAGTATCAGGCGATGCGCACGGGGGTCATCGATCCTCTGCGCGCACAGGAAGCTCTGCTGGCCGCGCAGGCGCAGGCCGGATCGATCCGCACGGCCTCCGGAGCGCTTGGCGGAGCATGGCGCGAACTGGGTCCCCGGCCCTATATCACGAACGACCGCGACTACTTCGACGCGGCCTCCGGCGGAAACGCCGTGTCGTACGGATGGGACACCGTTTCGGGCCGCGTTTCGTCGCTCGCCCTAGACCCTGCCGATCGCACCGGACACACGGTCTACGTGGGCACGGCCGCCGGAGGCGTGTGGGTCACGCGCGACGGTGGCAAGAAATGGAAGAGTATCTGGGACTCCAAAGAGTCCCTTGCGATCGGCGCGATCGCCATCGACCCGAAGAATCCCAAACGGATCTTTGTGGGAACCGGTGAAGGCGCGATGGCCAGCTTGACGGTGTTCCGGGGGACCGGTGTCTTCCGGTCGCTGGACGGCGGCAAGACGTTTGCGCGCGTGTCCAAAAACGTCAAGGGAAACGTGATCACGCGCATCGACTTGTCCGGGCGCAACGTCTACGTCGCGACGGATCTGGGCCTGTGGCGATCGATCGACGGTGGGACCA
>JBKKBA010000469.1:0-3459 GCA_046714275.1 Actinomycetota bacterium | reverse complement strand
AAGCCGGCCCTGCGTCGCTGATACCGGCGACGATGTGCCTCGCCTCCTACAGAATGCCTTCGTCGGACAGCATCTTCAGCGTCGCCTGAAGGTCGGAGAGCTTCGACAGGTCGATCGGTGGTGGCTGAATCTGGCTGAGCGCCGGGAGACGCGAGTCGGCCGAGATGCCGTCGATGAGCGGATACTCGAAGGTCTTCGTCGCGAAAAACCTCTGTGCCGGCGCGCCCAACAGATACTCGACGAAGGTGGCGGCGGCGTCCTTTCGCTTCGAGGTCTTCAGGATCCCGGCACCGGCAACGTTGACCAGCGCGCCGGGATCGCCCCCCTTGAAGAAGTGGTTGGCTGCCTTCAAGCCGGGTTGTTCCTTCTGGAGCTTCAACAGGTAGTAATGATTGGAGAATCCGACGGCGATCTCACCCTTCGCGGCAGCCTCCACGATGGGTGTGTTCTTGGGGAAGACCACTGCCCGGTTCGCCTTCAGGCCCCGCAGCCAGGCCCGCGCCGCAGCGTCGCCCTTCAGTACGCGTAGCGCCGTGACGAACGCTTGGAACGATCCGTTCGTGGGAGCCCAGCCGATCTTGCCCTTCCATTTCGGATTGGTGAAGTCCAGGATCGATGCAGGCAGCTCATCCGGTCGAACCAACTCGGTGCTGTACACGGCAACGCGGGCTCGTCCCGAAATCCCAACCCAGGTCCCTTGTTCGGACCGGAAGCCGGCCGGAACCTGGTCCAGCAGATCGCGCTTGAGGGTGACGAAGCGGTCCTTGGACGCCACCGCGCCCAGCGCGCCCGCGTCCTGTGCGAAAAAGACATCGGCCGGGGAATTGTCACCCTCCTCCAGGATCTGTGCGGCAAGCTCTGCGCTGTCGCCGTAGCGGACGGAAAGCTTGATCGCCGGGTTGGCCTCCTCGAAGCTCTTAAACAATGGCTCGACCAAGTCTTTTTCGCGACCCGAGTACACGGTCATCGTCGTCGGACCTGTGTCTTGGACCGGCCGCGTGGAATCCCTCGAGCACGCCACGCTCGCCAGGAACATCCCCAGCAAAGCCATCCATACCGCAGTGTTGCGAATACGCATTCGTTCCTCCCCCTCGCCGCTTTGCCCGCTTAACATTTACTGTTAGGGCGCCTTGACTATCAAAGCCTGGTTCCTGGGTCAAATTTTCGTGACCTGGGCCGGGGAGGAGAATCTTCCCTGGAACCCGAATTCCCTTCTTTGACCCATTCCGGCCAAAGAGAGGACCCAGGATGCCCAGCCGTCTCAGAGCCCCCTTCGCCGTGCTTGCCGCGCTCTGTATCGTCGCGACCGGCCTTGTCGCTGCCGCGCTGCCCCAAACCTGCCTGGATGAATCGGGCGGCCAGGCCGTCGCCCACCGCGCCGGGGGCATTCCCGCGACCGGGGACAACGCGCCTTTGGCTCGTCTGTGCCGGATTGGAATCGACGCCGCGGAGCCGACGCTCGGCCTGACCGCGGACGGCACGATCTTCGCCATCGCCTCGCCGACCAACACCGACATTCAAGTGGCCAAGTCCATCGACAAGGGAGCCACCTGGACGAACGTCGCCCCACCGATCGTCGAGCCGGTTTACCGGCACATGGTGGACCTGGATCCCTACCTGTTCGTGGACCCGGTAACCCAGCGGATCTTCTTCGCCGATCTCTACGCCGCGTGCAGCGAGATGTCCTTCAGCGACAACGCCGGCGCCACATGGACGACCAATCCCGCGACCTGCGGATCGCCCGTCAACGACCACCAGACGATCTTCACCGGACCACCGGTCGGCAGCTCAACCATCGGCTATCCCAGCGTCGTCTACTACTGCTTCCAGAATCTCATCATCGCCGGATGCTCCAAGTCGCTGGACGGTGGGCTGGTCTTCATCCCGCCCACCGCTGCCGCGTATACGACGGTGGCCGGAACGAACGGCACCCTATGCTCGTCGATCACCGGGCACGGCGTGGCCGGACCCGACGGGGCGATTTACTTGCCGAAGGCCAACTACTGCGGGCCACCCACGCTTGCGATCAGCCGAGACGAGGGCGCGTCGTGGACGCGCGTGAACGTCGCGAACACCACCGGAGCGCCCGATCACGAAGCCTCGGTCGCCGTGGACGACGCCGGCAACATCCACTACGTGTGGGTTGCCGCCGACCGGCTGCCCTACCTGGTGTCGTCGTCCGACGGTGGAGCCACCTGGAGCGCTCCGCGGATGGTCGCCGCCCCGGGCGTGAGCGAGGCGAACCTTCCCAGCATCGACGCGGGCGCCGCCGGCAAGGTGGCGATCGCCTATCACGGCAGCACCAATTCGCCGGGCGCGCCCTGGCCCAGCGCCGGATATGCGACAACAACCTGGAACGCCTACATGACGATCACCGATTCGGCGCTGGCCGCCGACCCGCTCTTCTACAGCGCGCCGGTCAACAACACCGCCGACCCGATCATCCTGGGGCGGTGCGGGCCGGGACGATGCGGTCTGGTCTTCGACTTCATCGATGTCGTCGTCGGTCCGGCCGGCGACGCGTGGAGCGTCTGGGTGGACGCGTGCATGGGCTCATGCCTGGCGACCGGCAAGAACTCCGGAGCCGGAGGATTCGTCGGCCACCTGCAAGGCGGCCCTTCCCTCAGCTAGGGCCCGGCCAAGAAGTCCGGCGCCGAGTTGGTTCGAGCGTCTAGCGCGGCGGGCGCGAGCTTCTTCCAGCAATCGCTTCGCCATGTCACGAATCTCACCGGCTGCCCTGCGCAGGTCCTCGATCTCTTGGTGGGCGCTGCCGGTATCGTCGCTGGACATTCGCTTCACGGTTTGCTCCAGCAAACTGGCGCGCAGATCGGCCGATCCGGCAACCTCGGTCAGCTCTTCCATCGTCATGCGGTACAGCAGGCGGACGCGGCGCTCGGCGCCGGTCGCTTCGGCGGGGCTGATCTGTTCGCGGGGCGGCGACGGTAGCCGGGCCGGACGCTGGTCGGCCTCGGGGATTCGCCCGGCAAACTCCTGCAGGTGACGCTCAAGCCGCTCACCACGTGGGACTCCCAGCTTGCGCCGGATCGCCTGTTTGTGTGACTCGAAGGTGCCCGGTGCGATGCCTAAAGAATCGCACGCCTGCGACGTCGGCACTCCTTCCAAGACCAGCGCAACGACGCGCCACTCCCGGGGAGTCAGCCGGCTGGCTCGAGATTCCAGCTCACCCATCGCCGCTACTGTACGGCACCCGAGCCAAGGATCGCCTTAAGCTCCGCGTACAAACCGGTCCTTCGCTCAACTTGGAACTCCGGGGACAGACGCATCACTTTGGTCTGACCGGCGCTGGTCAGGTGCAGATGCACCGGAGTCGGCCCGGGGTGCGACTGTAGGACGGCTTTGAGTTGCTCGACAAATCCCGAGTCGCCGGGCCATTCGGGCGACAGCGTAAGAATCAGAGCATAGTCGGGCGGCGGCGTGGGCGCCCGCCCGGGGCAGCCG
>JBKKBA010000468.1:0-5410 GCA_046714275.1 Actinomycetota bacterium | reverse complement strand
CTCTGGAGCTTTATCGCCGGCATCCCGCGATCCCGATGAGCCTTGTGCTGGCTTCGGCCTATGCAGGGTGGGCCGGCTCCCTCCCCCCCGATGTCGTTGAACAACGGCTGCAGCAAGCCCTGCACCTGGCCAACCTGTCGCCGCAAGAGTTGGTGGACGCGTTGCTGCCGACGATGTTTTCGGATTTGGCGCCGGCGGACCTGGTCGGTGAGTTCGCGGCAAGCCTGGCCGAGTTTCATCCGGCAGGGCTTCGCGCGACGGCACGCGCGATCGCCCAAGCCGATCTTCGCGACATGCTTTCCTTAGTCGATGTACCGACACTGCTTGTGTACGGCGACAAGGACGTGCGTGCTCCGCTGAATGTCGCGGAAGCGATCCACGAAAGCATCCCGCGCTCCAAGCTGGTCGTCGTGCCGGATGCCGGGCACGTGATCAACATCGAAGCCGCGGAGCCCTTCAACACGGAGATCCGCGCCTTCCTGCGATCGGTCCGGCCTTGAGCCGCGCGGCGATGCGATCGGACGTCCGGCTGGCGGAGCTCGTCGCCGCCCTATCGCTGGTGATCGATCTTGGCCTTGGGCAGCCGATGGAGCACATCCTGCGGCAGACCATCATCGCAATGAGGCTCGGGGAGTCCTTGAATCTCTCGGATACCGAGCGCGCCTCGCTGTACTACGTCGCACTGCTGGCATGGGTCGGATGCGGCAGCGACTCGCACGAGCTTGCCGCATGGTTTGGGGACGACATCGCCTTCCGCGCCGCGATCTACGACGTTGACCTTGCCGGCCTGGACGCGTTCACGTTCCTTGCGCGACGGGTCGCGTCGGACCGGCCACCCCTCCGCCGCGTCGCCGCGGCGGCTGCGTTTTTCCCCAAGGCACCCCGAAAGCTCGGCGCGTCGCTGACGGCACATTGCCTGGTTACGGGATCGTTCGCGGACCGTATCGGCCTGGGCGCCGACGTTCGCGAACCGCTGCTGCACTTGTTCGAGCGGTGGGACGGTAAGGGCGGGCCGAAAGGCTTGCGCGGGCAGGAGATCGCCCTGTCGGCCCGCATCGTGCAGATTGCCGATGTCGCGGTTCCGTTCCACCGGGCCGGAGGCGTCGATGCGGCCAACGCCGTCGTCCGGGAGCGCAGCGCGTCCGCATTCGATCCGTCCATTGCCGGCCTTTTTATCAAGGAGTCGCGAGAGATCCTGGGCGATCTCGGCGCCGTCACAAGCTGGGACGTCGTGGTTTCCGCGCAGCCGGCACTGACCGCGCCGCTGGCCGCCGCCCAGCTTGACACCGCGCTGGAAGCGATCGCCGATTTCACCGACATCAAGTCGCCATACACGCTCGGCCACGCGCGCGGCGTGTCGCAGCTCGCGGCCGCTGCCGCGGAGTCGCTTGGACTTCCGGCCGACGAGGTCGTCAACGTCCGCCGGGCGGCGCTGCTTCAAGATGCCGGCAGGATGGGCGTGTCCAACGCGATCTGGGACAAGCCGGCCCCGCTGACGGCGTTGGAGATGGAGCGCGTGCGGCTTCACGCCTACTACGTCGAGCGGATGCTGCAGCAGCCTCCCGCCCTGGCCCGGATCGGCGCGCTGGCAGCGCAGCACCACGAACGCTTGGACGGATCCGGATATCCGCGCGGCCTGACCGCATCCTCGCTGTCGCTCGGTGCGCGAGTGCTGGCCGCAGCCGACGTCTACCGCGCGCTCCTGGAGACGCGGCCGCACCGGCCGGCGCTCGAGCCGGACGCGGCGGCAACCACCCTCCGCAACGAGGTGAAGGCAGGACGGCTGGACGGCGACGCAGTCCGCGCGGTGCTCGCCGCCGCCGGGCATCGCGTGCGCCACCGGCGAGAGTGGCCGGGGGGCCTGACGCCACGCGAGGTCGAGGTGCTCTGCCTGATCGCGCGAGGCCTGGCCAACAAAGACGTCGCCCGGCGGCTGCACCTGTCGGAGAAGACCGTCGGCAATCACGTCGAGCACATCTACACGAAGATCGGATCATCGACGCGCGCCGAGGCCAGCCTGTACGCGATGCAGCACGGACTCCTCGATCTCGCCCAGAAATAGGGCGAACCCCTCATGCGCCGGTCCCCGGGCGGGGCTAGTTTCGGACCTGCCTGCGGCAGAGGCCGCAGACAGCCGACGAAGAACAGGGGACGCGATGGGCGCGCAGCGGGCACCGGTGGTCCAGCCGGCCGCCGTGAACGAGTTGTCACGGGAGTTCCACGGACGCATCCTGGTCCGCGGAGACGACGACTACGACACGGCCCGCGAGGTGTTCAACGCGATGATCGACCGCAAGCCCGCCGTGATCGCGCAGTGTGCGACTCCCGAAGGCGTTGCAGCCGCAATCCGCTTCGGCCGCGAGCAGCAGTTGGCGACCGCGGTGCGCAGCGGCGGCCACTCGGTCGCCGGTATGTCGATGGTGCAGGACGGGCTTGTGATCGACGTGCGGCCGATGAAGGCAATCACCATCGACCCCGACGCGCGGATCGCGCGCGTCGGCGGCGGATGTACGTGGGGCGAGTTCGATCGCGCCGCGCAGGCGCATGGTTTGGCGACGACCGGGGGGCGAGTCTCGACGACCGGGGTTTCCGGGCTGACGCTCGGTGGCGGCTCGGGCTGGCTGGAGCGGCGGTTCGGGCTGGCCTGCGACAATCTTCACGCGGTCGAGCTTGTCACCGCGTCCGGCGATGTCGTCCGCGCGAGCGCAACGGAAAACGCCGACCTCTTTTGGGCGCTCCACGGAGGCGGCGGCAACTTTGGCGTGGCCACCACGCTTGAGTTCGTCCTGCACCCCGTCGGGACCGTCCTTGCCGGGTTGCTGCTGTATCCGGCGGATCGCGGCGCCCAGATCACAGCCGCGTGGCATGACGTGATGGAGGATGCGCCGGACGAGCTTGGCACCGCGCTGGCCTACGTCACCGCACCCGACGAACCGGAGATTCCAGAGCCTCTCCGCGGCCGGCTTGCCTGCGCCGTCGCTTTCTGCTGGTCGGGAGCCGTCGAGGACGGTGCGATTCTGCACGGCGCCTTCCGCGCGCTGGGTCCGGAGGCCGACTTCGTCGAGCCCGTCGCCTATGCCGACTTCAACTGCTCGCTCGACGACCCGCCGGGTAAGCAAAACTATTGGACTGCGGAGTACCTCGACACGCTCGGCCCGGACGCCATCCAGGTCGCGACGGCTCACGCGCAGAACACGCCGCTTGGACCGTCGCAGACGTTCATGGTTCCGTGGGGCGGCGCCGTGGGCCGCGTCGATGCGTCATCCACACCCATGTCCAAGCGTGGCGCTCGCGTCGTCGTACATCCATTCGCCCTTTGGGACGAGCCAACGGAGAGCGTCCGGCACATCGCGTGGGCCCGTAGCTTCGGCTCGGCGATGCGCCGCTTCTCCAACGGAGGCGTTTACCTCAACTTCATCGGTGACGAGGGCGAGGACCGCGTGATCGCCGCCTTCGGGCTGGAGAACTACGAACGCCTGGCCGCCGTGAAGGCCAAGTACGACCCGGAGAACTTCTTCCGCCTCAACCAGAACATCCGGCCTCGCCTGCCCATCGCGACCCGGTCTTGAAAGGAGAGCACGCAATGAGCAACGGATCTGCGCCGCGGACGCTGCTAGATGCAATCACCGGCCGCAACTTTGCGTCGCTGAAGTCCGTGGTCGCCCAGAACGCGACGATGCGAGCGCTCCTTCCCGGCGGCCCGATCGAAGTCGCCGGCCCCGGCGCCATCACGGAGCGAATCGAAGCGTGGTTCGGCAACGCCGCCCCATTCGAAGTGCTGGACGCGACCATCGACCGTGTGGCCGATCGGTACGCGCTTCGGTACCGCTTCCGCCTGCGCCGGCCGGACGCCCAGGAAGAAGCAGAGATTCAGCAGCACCTCTTCGTCGCCGCTCCCGGAGCGCAGGTCGAATCGATCGATCTGCTGTGCTCGGGATTCCGGCCCCTGGAACCGCCGAAAGAAGCCGTGGTCCGTGACTTCCAGGCGGGAACCCTGGGGTGCGGCGACGGGCTCACCGATCAATTCCGCCGGCACATGAAGGAGGTCGGCATCGGCGACCTTCTGCGTGTCCACACCATCGACCCCAGCGCAAAGGAAGACCTGCCGTCGCTGGCCAGGATGATGGGGCACGCCGTCCGTTCAGTCGAGGCTCATTCCGATGGGAGCCTCACGATCACCGTGGAGCGTGGACGATGAGCGACAAGCTGATTTTCAACTGCACCTACGACCGGCAGAACCCCGAACGGGCGACGCTGCCGTTCGTCGCCGCGAACGTCGCGGCCGCTGCCGGACAGAACGCGGTCGTGCTGTGCACGATCGACGCGGTCTGGCTGGGAACCGAAGGCGGAACCGACGGGATCGCGGCCCCGGGCCTGCCCGCCCTCAGCACGCTCTTCGGCGAGTTCGTCGGCAACGGTGGAAGCGTATGGCTCTGCGGGGCATGCACCAAACCGCGCGGGATCGCCGAGAATCAACTGGTGAAAGGAGCGACGATCGTCGGCGCGGCGAAGGTCATCGAGGAGATCGTTGCCGGCGCAAAGGCAGTCCCGTTCGCGTAAGGCGAACCCCTTACATCCAAGCCCCTCCGCCGGTTCCGAAGGCAATCACGGCGCTCCCCGCAGCCGCACTGACCAGCCCGGGCATGGTTCCGAAAGCGGTAGCAGAACGGCCTACCTCGACCCACACACCTGCATCTCCCGTCGGAGGCACAGAGGGGTTGAACACCCACGGCCCACTGCCGCTGACGGGGTCGTACGTCTGGCTTGGCTTTGCAGTCCACCTCACATTAATGATGCCGAAGTTCGTCGTGGGGCCTCGCAGCTCGGCGGATGTGAGGTCTGGTGAGATCCTGAAGGTTGTCGCGTCGGTGTGAGGGCGCCATTCGCTCAGGGTGTAGCACTTTCCCCCGATCGGCTGCCTCCGTGAAATCGAGTAGCCGTTTTGAGTGGCCATTGTTACGGAGTAAGAGAAGCTCGCCGAGTTCGCCGGGTCACAGGTGCCGAAGCGTGCTGTGGCGTACGGGCTGCTGGCGTCTTGCCAAACCCCAATCGCCGATCCCGTCGTCGTTCCCAGGAACGAGATGGCGGCGGATGAGCCGAGGATCAACAGCCGTACGCGGAACGAGCGCGATCTTCCCAACATGTGGATCCCCCTGGTGTCAGGTTCGCGTGGCCCAATGCAGATCCCGCGCGAGCATCCCCGCAGCGCCGAGTGACGCAGCAAAGCAAGTCTAGCGCATTTTGGCCTGGCAAATCAACACACATCCGACATAACGATAGGACTGGAGGGGGCGAACCCCCGGCGCCGCGCATCCCTTCATCAGACAAACTCCTTCCCCTATCATCGCCGAATGGATGCGCCCAAGCCCGCCCGCCGTCATGCGATCCCCTGCATCAGCATGGACAAGCC
>JBKKBA010000467.1:0-6439 GCA_046714275.1 Actinomycetota bacterium | reverse complement strand
CGGGGCCCGGCGAGGCGAGCGTCACGGCGTGCAACGACGGCTCCGTCGCGCCGGCGCCGGGTGCGGTGCGCGCCACGGTGTCAACATCAAAGCCTTCGGCGGTCGTTTCCGTCGATGGAGACCCGGAATGGACGACGCTTGGTTGCACCGATGGCTACGTTGCCGCCGGTGCGGGGCCCGATGGTCCGAAGCTCTATCAGAACAGCGACGGCGGCTTCTCGTCCCGGGCCCGGGCCAAGTCGCCCGACCAGTTTGCCGGCGACGTGTTGAAGGACTGCGCTCCACAAGCCCCCGCGGCCTAACCCCGGCCGCCGCCGGAGCCGGGACGGGCCCGCTCGCTGCTCGTCCCGGCTCCGCCCCCCAGGCGCCCGGTCACGGCGAAAAGCAAAACCGGCTCGGAATCCGAGCCGGTCGCTTGAATGCTTTCCAGTCGCTAGACGGCTTCCAGCCGGCGGCGCTCCATGTGCGCCTCGACCTTGCGTTTGATGCGCTGCAGCGCGTTGTCGATCGACTTCACGTGCCGGCGCAGCGACGCCGCGATCTCTTGATACGACTTGCCTTCCAAGTACAGGTTCAGCACGTGCGCCTCAAGGTCGGAGAGGATCTCACTGAACGATGTCTGCATCGTGCGGACCTCTTCCGACGAGATCACCATCTCGACGGGGTCGGCACTGGCGTGCGTGGAAAGAACGTCTACCAGCACGCGATCCGGCTCTGAGCCCTCGTCCTGAGACATCGGGCGATTCAGCGAGACGTAGGAGTTCAGCGGGATGTGCTTCTCGCGCGTGGCCGTCTTGATGGCGGTGATGATCTGCCGCGTGATGCACAGCTGCGCGAACGCCCGGAACGACGTCTGCTTGTCGGCGTCGAAGTCGCGGATGGCCTTGTACAGGCCGATCATGCCTTCCTGAACAATGTCTTCGCGATCTGCGCCGACCAGGAAGTACGAGCGCGCTTTGACGCGCGCAATGTTCTTGTATCGGATCAGAAGATGCTCGAGAGAAGCTTCGTCGCCGGATCGCGCTCTGATTACGAGATCTTCGTCCGCAACCTCATCGAGGACTTCTTCGTGGAAACGCGTTACGTCAAAGTCTGTCCGCACTATTTGCTCCCCCGCCGCTAGGAGAGAATCCTTAAACAACCCGAGCATGTGAACGCCCGATGCATAGGGTAGAGGGGTCCCCTTCTGCCGGTCAAGGGCACGATCTAGTCATTTAGAACTAGCTTGAGAATGATCGCCTCACGAACCGGACAATTGAGAACCAGACCCCCCAGACGACCGGCCGCGCGCGACCGCGTAGAGTGCAACCGCTCCGGCCGCTGCGGCGCCCAGCGAGTCGAATCGCGCGACTTGCGCTATTCCGACCAGCATATCCGCGCGCTCACGCAACAATCGCGAGAGACCTTTTCCTTCGGAGCCCACGGTGAGTGCAAGCGGTTCGGACAGAAGTGGGCAATTCGATACTTCGGTGTCCGCAGACGCGTCCAAGCCCAAAATCCAGATGCCGTCGCGCTTGCAATCGGCGAGCGTTCGCTCCAGGTTCGTCACCTGATCGACGCATATGTGCCAGATCGCGCCGGCCGACGCTTTGATCATCGCCGGCGTTACGGGAGCCGCGCGGCGCCCCGGCAGCAACACCACGTGAGCGCCGAACACATGGGCGCTGCGAATCAGCGATCCGGCGTTCTGGGGATCGGTGATGCCGTCCAGCGCCAGCAGGAACGGAACTTCGCCGCGCTGCCGGGCTTCGGCCACGCCCTCTTGCCACGGCCGAAAGCGGAACTCGCCCGCCTCGGCAACCACACCTTGGTGCGCAAAGGACGCCGCCTCCTCGTCCATCACCCGGCGATCGATGCGTTCGACGGCGACCTTTTGCTCGCCGGCAAGCGACAGGATCGATGCGACCGTTCCCGCCCGTTCGTCCACGCCTTCCGCAATCAGGATCCGCTGCAGCGGCACGCCGGCGCGGAGCGCTTCCAGGACGGGGTTTCGGCCTTCGATACGCACGACGAAGCGCTAGGAGAGCGGGTACCAGCGTGCGCCGCCGGCCCGATCCTCGACCGCGATGCCGGCTTCGCCCAGCAGATCGCGAATCCGGTCGGCTTTCGCATAGTCCTTGGCGGCCCGAGCCTGCTCGCGGTCGGCCAACAGGTGCTCGACCAGCGGCGCCACGTTGGTTCCCTCTGCGGACGGCCATTGCTCGACGGGGTCCAAGCCCAAGACGCCCGCGCATTCGGAGAAGGTGGCCAGCAGTGCCGCCAGCTCGTCGCCCGCGCCGCCCCGCTCGGCCTTCTCAACCAGCGCGTTGCCCTCGGCGATCATGTCGAACAGCACGGCCAGCGCCTCGGACGTGGCAAAGTCGTCGCTCATCGCGGCCAGGAACTCTTGCCGCCAGGACGAGTCGGGCGGCGGAGCCGGCAACGGATCGGTCCCCAGGACGGATCGGGCATTGCGTGCGAAGCCGGTGAAACGCCCCCATGCGCCGCGTGCATCCTCTAGAGACTCGACGGAGAAGTCGATCTGGCTGCGGTAGTGGCCGGCGACGACGAAGTAGCGAACCACCGGCGCCGGATAGTCGCGCAACACATCGGCGGCCGAGACGTAGTGCTTCAGTGACTTCGACATCTTCTCTTTGTCCAAGGTGACGAAGCCGTTGTGCAGCCAGACGTGCACGAAGTCGGCCCCGGTTGCGGCCTCGGCTTGGGCGATCTCGTTCTCGTGATGGGGGAAGATCAGGTCCATTCCTCCGCCGTGGATGTCAAATGTCTGGCCCAGATACTTCATCGACATCGCCGAGCACTCGATGTGCCAGCCGGGACGCCCATCGCCCCAGGGCGACGGCCACGACGGCTCGCCGGGCTTGGCGGCCTTCCACAGCGCGAAGTCCATCGGGTGGCGCTTGCGCGGATCCGGCTCGACGCGCTCGCCGGCGCGCATATCGTCCAGGGATCGGAGCGACAGCTTGCCATACCCGTCGAAGCGCTGGACGGCGAAGTACACATCGCCCCCTTCGACCGGATAGGCGGCTTCTTTTTCGACCAACGCTTGGATCAGCGCGACCATTTCGGCGATATGCCCGGTTGCTCGCGGCACGATGTCGGCCGGCATCACGCCCAGCGACGCCATCGTCTGATCAAAGACGCGCGAATACTGCTCCGCGACCTCCCACGAGGTGCGATTCTCGGCGGCGCCGCGGGCGATGATCTTGTCGTCAACATCGGTGACGTTCATCACGTACAAAACGCGGTATCCCAAAGCCAGAAGGGTGCGGCGGATGACGTCGAAGGCGACGGCCGCCCGCACGTGCCCCAGATGGGGCTGGTCCTGGACGGTCGGACCGCAGACGTACATGCCGACACGCTCGCCGGGCGCCTTGGCAAATGGCTCCTTGCGCCGCGTCAGCGTGTTGTAGACGACCAGTCCCATGGCGCCGAACTCTACCAGCGCCCGAAGGGGTGCCGACCGGACATAGGACACCGGCCGGACATACGGACGCCGGCCGGGGATGATCCCTCAGCCGGCGTTGTTTGCCGCAAGTGCCTGCGGCCGTACGGCGCTACGGCCAGTTGTTCCCCAGCAGCGCCGCTTGCGCAACACCACTGGACATCACGAACGTAGCCACCATGCCCGCCAGGACAAACATGCAACGGAATCTCTTCATTGTCATCGCTCCCGAGTGCTCGCTAAGTTGCTCGATCAGGTATCGGGGCGAGATGAAGGCCGGCACATAGTTATCTCGGGTGATTCTGTGGCTCGAAATGACTATGAGGAAACGGGCGAAGGTGGCGGAGGGGTCAGACCAGCCCTCGTTTGGCGGCCCAGGCGGCCAGGCCGGCGCGACCGGACAGGCTGAGCTTGCGCAAGGCGTGCGTGACGTGATCCTGGACGGTGCGCTCGGACAGGAACAGCCGCGCCGCGATGTCGCCGTTCGTCGCCCCGGCACCGACCAGTGCGGCGATCTCTTCCTCGCGCGACGAAAGCGGTCCGTCGGACGATCCCTTGCGGGGGCGGCCGGCACGCGGGCGCACGCCAAGCTTTCGCAGCGCGACTTCGCTTCGAGCCGCCTCCAGCTGCGATCCCGCCTCCAGCGCGATCGTGCGCGCCTCTTTGAGCGTCTCGATCCGAAGATCTTTCGCTTCGTCGCCGGCGGCCCACGCCAGATGACGGAGGCATCGGGCACGATCGACGGCGTTCGGGTATGCGGCAAATCGATCCGCCGCCTCGCGGAAACGTTGACAAGCAGCAGCCGAATCACCTTCTGCCAGCGCCACCCGCCCCCGCAGCTCCGCGGCCGCCGCGATGAAGTGCGGAGCCCGGAATCCCGCCACAAGCTCTTCCAGCCGCTCGATCGCGGCCACGGCCGATTCGCGCTCACCCTGCTGAAGCAGAGCGTTGGCGGCCAGCGAAACGGCCAGCGCCTCGTCGTCGTCGATGGCGTGGCTCCAGTCGAACGCCAGCAGATCTCGCGCGGCGCCGACCAACGCGGAAGCGCCATCCTCTAACCCCACCAGCATCTCACCGAAAAGAACTTCGACCGATCCTGCGTGCAGGCGGACCGGCTCGGTGCTCGACGGACTCTCGCCGATTTCTTCCCGGGCACGGGAAAGAACGGCACGCGCCCTCTGCATCTCGCCGGCATGCACGGAGCACCATGCCTGGAGCATCCGCACCGTCCCGCGCGAATGGGACCATCCAACCTCCAGCCGCGCGCTCAAGCGAGCCACGTGATTCGGCTGGCCCATCCGGAAGCGCATCAGCGCTTCGGTCGTGTCGATGAACTGGACGCCAAGGCTGCCGAAGGAACGCTCCAGCAACTCGCGCGCGACGGTCAGATGCCGGATCCCTTGCTGGGGATCGCCGCATCCACTGTGAATCAGCGCACAGTTGTTGTGGCACCGTCCGATCGCTTCGGCGCGACCGGCGCGCAGCGATGCTTCGCAGGACTGCTCCGACAGCGCGACGGCTTCGTCCGCGCGGTGATCGCGGTAGGCCTCCCACGCCAATCCCTCCAGTGCGTCGGCCCTGGTCGCGTGATCGTCCAAGCGGCCGGCCAGAAGAGCGGCTTCCTGAAGCGCGTCGTGCCGCTCCTGCGGGCGCCCGCCACGGAACATCCGCCCCTTCTGGGCCAGCAGCGCGGCACGCTCCGCCGGATGACGATCCCCATCCACCAGCGCCAGCGCCTGATCAAGGGCCGCGAACGATTCGTCGAAACGGCGCTCGACCGCGTGGACCCAGGACAGCCGGCCCAGCGCCAGGACCCCATCGGCAATCCGGCCGGATTCCAGGAACTGTTCGGCGGCGCGGCGGAAGAGCATCTCGGACTCGCCGGTTCGGCCCTCGCGGACCTCGACCTCGGCTAAGCCCATCAGCGCCTGCGGCGAGGGCAGATCCGAACAGGCCGCCGCCAGCTCGTAGGACTGACGTGCTTCGTGTGTTGCGGCCAGGGCCAGCGCCCGATCGCCGGCCTCCAGCGCGTAGCGCATCGCGCGGACTCGGTCCCGGCCCTGGTACCAGTGGTGCGCCAGGGCTTTCGCATGCGGGCCCAAATCGGCGGCGTGAACCGCCTCGACGGCCGCCGCCAGCCGGCGATGAAGCTCCTGCGCTTCGACCGACACCAGGTCGGCGGCGACGGCTTCGCGAAGAAGCGCGTGCCGGAAGACCAGCCGCTGGTCGCGATCTTCCACCAGCCCGGCCCGGGCGGCTTCCGACAGCGCGCGCGAGACGGTGCCGGGATCCATCTCGGTCGCGATCGCGATCGCCTCGGCGTCGATCGATCCGCTCATCAACGACGCGGCCTGCACCACGTGCCGTGCGACGGCTCCCAGCCTCTGGCTTCGCCCCAGTGCGGCGCGAGAGATCTAATCGGGGATGCCGGCGATCGACCCGGTGCGCAAGAACGCCGCAGCCAGCTCTTCGATGAAGAACGGCACGCCCTCGCCGGCCGCGGCAATCCAATCCAGTTGACCTTCGGCGACGGCGTCACCCAGAACCGAGGCGGCCAGCGCCCTGGCGTGCTCCCTGGGCAACGGCGGCACCACGATCTCATCGGCCAGTCGCTCTTTCGCGGTGACATCCAGGAACCGCTCCAGCTCGTCGGCAACGCTCAGCTCTTCGGATCGATAGGTCCCGATCAGCAGACGTTCGTCGTCGGCCGCGGTTCGAGCAAGGTGCACGATGACGGCCAGCGATGCCGCGTCGGCGGCGTGCAGATCTTCGAAGACCGCGACCGGCTTTCTGCCCGTCTGCGCCAGCAGGCCGCGCAGCCGCGCGGCGATCCGCCGAGCGGCTTGCGCGCCGGCGCCACCGGCCTTTGGCTCCAACAGTTGCGCTGAAAGGGATTCGGCTTCTGTCGCGAGCGCGGCATCGGCGCGTTCGGCCAGGTTCTCAACCTTGTCCAGGATGATGGCGAACGGTCCCGGCCGGGTGACCTGCTCGGGG